>JAEURX010000034.1 GCA_016788885.1 Nitrospira sp.
AGGGCCGATGTGTTTGATTACATCGAGCGCTTTTATAATCCGCGACGGCGGCACTCCACGTTAGGATATCTCAGTCCAATGGAGTTCGAACGACAAGCGACAGAAGCGTAGAAGGGTGTCAACGAAACCGGCAGCAGGCCAGTCGGCACAGTCAAATAATCGAACCAGACTTCACCCTGACCGGGAAGAAGGTGGTCGCCGCCCTAGAGCGAGTGGCAAAGCAGTGTGGATACCCGAAGATCATCACCGTGGACAATGGGAGCGAATTTACCTCGAAGGCGCTGGATGCCTGGGCTTATGCCCACGAGGTGAAGCTGGATGTTATCCGACCTGGAAAACCCGTGGAGAATGCGGTGATTGAGAGTTTCAACGGGCGCTTTCGAGATGAGTGTTTGAACGCGCAGGTGTTCGTCTCGCTGCACGATGCGCGACAAAAGATTGAAGCGTGGCGAATCGACTACAATGAGCGTCGGCCGCATGGGTCGCTCGGGAACTTAACACCACAGGAGTTTGTCGAACAGGCGGCTCAAACCGGGCTGCAGGAGGCACCGAATTTCCAGCTTCCAGCGGTCTAGTTTCTGGGGAGGTCTCATGAGCACAGAAGAACTTCCAAGCCAATGGTCTAGTTTTCGGGGGAAAGGTCACACCTCCCTCGATGCTTCACGTTGAACTCGGACGTCACAGCGACTCAATTGCTAAGGACGCTGCGGCGTTCTTCAGAATATCCCGCTTCGCCTTGAGCTTGGTGACCTCACTCCCATACCCACCTCCAATACCCTTCATACACGGTGCCTTTGACGCTGATAGCAGGCCCATCCAGAACTGCATTGACTGAGGTAAGACGGAACTCTACTATTGGGAACCGTGATTCTTTACAGAAAAGCAACTAGCTAGGCAGGATAGGAGGTGTCATGATAATAGGGCGGCATCTAATGAAGCTTTTAATATTCTTAGCTGTAGCTCTGCCCACCAACTATGCCTTGAGTGAATGCACTCCACAAGAGCGTATTGAACTTGGAAAGCAGGGATACTCGAGAGCTGAAGTCAATCGATTTTGCAGCCAGCAGTCCTCGATCTCCGATGAAGATCTTCCACCGCCTACTTTTGATCAGGGTAACTCTCGCCAAAGACAGTACAGTGCGCCACCGCGCGCGGCTCAGTTCTGCTGTGATGCATTTGGGAACCGCCGATGCATTCTCCAGTTCAATCAAGTACCTGCAGGTAGCCCTTGCTTCTGCTTTGGTCAAGGCCAAGGACTGGCGTGCAATTAACCAATGTGAGACTAAAAATGTTTAGAGCGGTTAATATTGCCATTACTACCATTCTTCTCCTTACTAGCGGCTGCATGAAGAATCTCTATCCCATTGAACGGGAAGATCTGGGCACCGCCATGAGCCTCACGCTGGATGGGTCCAAGAGAAGCATCTTAGTTAACAAGAAGAATGGGAGGTTTTGCTCCGAACCCCCTCCGGATGCAATCGCCCAGATTGCTGCCAAGCTAACTGCTTCACTCTCAGCTCCCAATGCCGGGGTCCAAGCGTCTGGGACAGGCAACTTAGATGTAAATATCCTCTCCCTGTTTCAACGCTCCCAAGGAGTCCAGGTCCTGAGAGATGGTATGTATCGAGTGTGTGAAGCCTATCTAAATGAGGCGATAGAGGCGGGCGACTATAGAAGTCAGATGGTTCAACTGCTCTCCACACTGAACTACATAGTACCAGTGGAATTATGTACAAAGGCTTTGCTTGATGGAGGTCTCAAAAGTGCCCCGGTCATGGGAAAAGGCATTGGGGAACAGGCTGTTGCAGAAACGGACTTGAGAATTAAGATATACGATAACTGTATTCAAACAAGTTTCAAATTTGCGCAGAAGACAATGGACGCCAGTCAGTTTATGAAAAGCAAGTAGCCGCCCGATACTTGAGGCTGCTCCTTCATCTCTTAATAACTATCCGTACGCTAGGTTTAACTCAGACACCAATAAAAAGCTGTTGCTCCACTTAGCCCGTCGAGCGAGGTCCTTCTGAGGGCGCGCGCTCAGGAAGCACATTTCTTTGATACTCCATCCAAGCTTGCTCGCTTCCCTTCCCCAGAGGGTGGCCCGCTTGGTCTCCCACTGCGCGCGTCCAACGAGGGCCTTCCGAGGCCGCGCGTTGCGCGAGCAAGGGAGACTAACGAGCCGCCCTCTCCCCTACTTCCACCCCTCCCCGCTCATCCCCCCGCCCATTCCGCCGAAGTTGCCGCCGAAACCGCCTTGCCCGCTGCCCCAATATTGCCCTCGTCGCAGGCGTGCATACGGATGTCGCAGGTCCGGACGGCTCAGCCACCAGAGAAACCACAGAGCTCCGCTGGCCGTGGTGACGGTGATCCAAAACCCCAATCCGCGAAAATGCGCCTTCTTTGTAGAACTGACCCGGATCTCCTGCGAGACAGAGGCCAAGGCCACGACCGTGCGATAAAGCCCTTCGTCGAAATGGCCGTTCTTAATGGCCGGATCCAGATACTCGTGTCCGACCTTGCCGACCACCTCGCCACCCATCACTGGAATCATGCGCCGCCCCATCGTAACGGCGGCCTGGCGTTCCTGCACGGCCAGCAGGATCAAGACGCCATGTTCGTCCTGAGCCGAACCGATGCCCCATTTCTGATACAGGCCCATCGCATAATCGTTGGCTGAGGGATAGGGCTTGAGAGTCGGCACGGTCACCACGACCATCTCCACTCCGGTCTTCCGCTCGAGATCCTGGCAGACCGATCGTATCCTGGCACGCCAGTCCGCATCGATCACGCCGGCATGGTCGCTGACATAGCCTTGCGGATCATAGTTCGGAACCGGTTCCCGTGCCTCAACGGTCGAGGCCGCTCCCCAGAACCAGGCCGCCCACAAACAAGCGACAAGACCGATCAAACGAATGAATCGACGTGTCATCGGGGGGCCACCGTCCCATCCGGACGGATCACCGTGATCAAGGCGTCAAGATTCCCCGCATACCGCTCAAATAACCGCGGCACCTCCACCGGCCCGGGTGAAATGATTCCGCGCTTCAATTCCAACACATCACCGAGTCCGGCCAGATCGAGCCCCGTCATGCTGCGAATGGCCGTGAGTAACGCGTCGGACTGATACAGTGCCGGTTGCCCGGCCAGCCGTTGCAAACCGCGCAAACAGGGCAGCAACGCCGTCAACGATAACGGCAACAACATGGTCGTCGCTTCCTCCGTGCCGCCGCCCTCGACAAACCGCTGCCGCAGCCGCACCAGATTACCCTGGATTCCCTGTTGCACCTGATAGGCCAGATGTGTCCGGTCGATATGGAGACCGATAAACGGATCTCTTCCCCAGAGCACGCGGTGTTGCTCCTGGATTTCCAGATATTCGAGCGGGAACACCGTGCCGGGCCTTGTGAGCTCAGCCTCAGTGACCAGCAGCGGCACGACGAATTGGTCGCGGCTCCAGCGCTTATGGGCTTTGGCGTACCGCTTCATCCCCTCCCGGTCATAGCCGGAGAGCATCAGGAGGAGATTGATATTCGAACGGCCTGGCAGAAACTCTCCGCCCACAGCGCTCCCATAGAGGAGGATGCCTTCCAATTGCTGGCCCAGTAAACTCGTCGTCTCTTTGACGTATCGCTGTAGGAGTTGTTGAACCTCGGAGGGGACATCGAGCGCGGTCGGTTGGGTCACAAACACCTCTGCTGTGGTTGAGTAGGATGCTGAAAAAGCCCTCCAGCGGCGTTCTCGCCTCGTTCAGCGCCTCAACGTACCACAAGGGTACGCCTCAGCCCTTCACTTGGCTGCGGCCTTGCTGGACGACGTTTTGAGCATCCCCCGGGATCATTCGTTCTTACTCTGATGAAATTCTCGTTGCCTACGAGGACAGTCTTCGCCTATGTCTCGATCGATGATTTCCGATCCGCATATGGATCGGGCAACAATCCGGCGGCCATGATCCGATCCAACAGTGAGAACGGCGGACGATGCCGCAGCCCGGCAGTGGTCGTGAGTACGCGATAACGAAGGCGCGCATTCCGGTCGAGTGTCCGAAAGACCCGGTCTCGCAAATAGGCCAGCAGCGGATTGCCGGTGTTCCAGAATCGACATTGCTCGTCGGCCAACCGTTGCAACATGCTCACTTGCGGCCGCCTGGTGATTTCAAAGGCACGCAATGCCGCCGCCGATAACGTATTATGTTTGAGCCAACCGGGAATGAGATCCGCCACTGTCACCGCATCGACCATCGCTTGCATGCGCCCTTGGGACGCGTGGGGGTTCATGGCATGCGCCGCATCGCCGATCAGCAAGGCGCCATCCGCCACCCATCGATCGGTTTTCACCCGTCCGGTCGGCATGTATCCCGTCTGGCTCCAATCCACGAGCCCTGGGACGATAGATTCCATCGCGGGGTCGATCCTCACCCAGGCCCG
Organism: Nitrospira sp.; assembly: GCA_016788885.1. NCBI lineage: Bacteria > Pseudomonadati > Nitrospirota > Nitrospiria > Nitrospirales > Nitrospiraceae > Nitrospira > Nitrospira sp. The sequence continues at coordinate 4,425 of JAEURX010000034.1, forward strand.
CCGTAACGCCTCAAGCCCTTGAGCCTTCACCGCTTCGTATGAACCGGCCTTGATCATATAGAAGGCATAGACCTGTTGCCCGGCAGCCGGAAACAAGCCCAGAATCTCACGTGTACCCACCAGATACCGCGCCTCATCGAACCCCGGCGGGGCCTTCAGAATGGCAATGAGATAACTCTCCGGATATCGATGGAGTTCCGCTGCGATACCGAGCGACTCGCGAACCTTGGAAAACGCACCGTCTGCGCCGACCACCAGGCGCGCGGATACCTCGACTGGCTCACCGTGACGGGTCGCCTGCAAACCGACCACACGGCTGCCGTCGAAACGAAGTCCGGTAAAGACGGCCTCGTACCAGAGGCCGCCGGGATTCTGTTTTTCCAGCGCATCGAGAATGGCATGGTGCGCCACATTGGGTAACGTGACAACGGCACGATTGTAGGGAGCGGGAAGATCACTGTAGTCGACCGTGCAGAGCCGTTCGCCTCCCGACCGACAGAAATTGAATCGATGCACCGATCGAACAGCCTGAGCCGGCAGTTTGTCGAGCAACCCGACACGATCAAGGACCCGCTGGCCGTTCGGTTGGAGAATTTCTCCGCGCAGCCCCTGCGGAGGACCGGCAGCCCGTTCCAACACCAAGGAGCGCACCCCTTGCTGCGCAAGCATCAACGCCAATACGGCGCCTCCGCCGCCGGCCCCGACAATCGCCACATCCGTCTCAATCACGCGTTGCCCCATGCGCTATCTCTTACTCTGTCCAGACCACGAATCGTTCATGGTCGTTCCACATGGCCAAAAATTTTTCACGGGCCTTGGCCGTCAGGCGCGCATCGGTAATGACGTCGAGCCGCTCATCATTGTACCGGTTGCCGCTCGTCGTGTGGTTGGCCGAACCGGAGGTATTAATGTGATCGTCGATCACCACCTGCTTGAGATGCATCAACGCATCATGCCGGTTGATCCTGACGGGCACGCCGGCCAGTCGTAGGGTATTCACGGCGCTATGCTGCTTCGGATCATTGAGACGTTCACGATCGGTAATCACTCGAACATCGACGCCGCGATGTTTTGCCTCCACCAACGCCTTCACCACCGACGGCGCCGTCAACCCATAGACCGACACGTAGATATATTTGGTTGCCCGGTCATACAAATTCACCACATGATCAATGGGGTGATCTTCGGGAGCATAGTAGACCTCAATCGTGGCGGAAGCATAGACCGGCAGCTGCGTCAGAAACACAATTCCAGCAGCAATCAAGGCGATGAGGCAAGAGAGATTCCGGTGAGTCGCGCTGAGACTGGCAGGTTGCAGAGAGCCGACACTTTGCCCCTGCGAAATCGATATGTCACACATTGGAGGTCACGAGTATACATTCCCGCCGGATGCTCAAAACGTTCGCCCAGCAAGGCTGCAGCGAATGAAGATCTGAGGCGTACCCTTGCGGTACGTTGAGGATCTGAATGGCGCGAGCACGCCGCTGGCGGACGTTTTCAGCATCCGACTAGAACCGATCACTCTAGGTCGAAAAGCGTTCGAAAATGGTCGTCGGATTCTTCCCAGGCTTGAGGTGAGGTCGTGGACAACCACTCGCGCAAAAAGCCTTTCTGTTCCGGCGTCAACATCTGCTTGATCTGGTGCGTGCGCCCTTGCAACGGTTGAAGAAACCCCGCGCGAGTTTTGAAATCCAGCGTGGCGGTACGCACATAGAGGTTCGTATACACCGTGGGGCTTTCGTCTTCCCCTTCCCCTTGCACCCACACAGAGAGGAACTTTTCCATTTGCAGCCCGGCGCTGTCCAAGGCCGGCTCCGAGTCATGAAACAGCTCGTTCTCCGATTCTTTCAGCGGAGCCGCCTCATGCGCGCGGAATAAGAAATTTTTCTTCCACATACCTACCCTCCAGACCGGCGCATACTGTAAGCTAGGCATGGTGAAAGTCAAGAAAGCGGCCGTCTTCATCACACGACTCCGCAGCAGCCTTTTTTCTCGACCCAGCGGCGGTCTGTTGCCTTGACAACACAAGAACGCGTTTGCTAACTTCTTGAAATTATTTAGCAGTTTGCTGCAAATCACGGTGAGCTCATCAACACACTGAGCACCTACACGTAAGGCGCAACAAGAATCCTTCGTGACAGGATGCTCAAAATGGCCGTCCAGCAACGCCGCAGCGAACGAAGGAACAACTCGCACCTTTACGGTACGTGGAGAACCTCAGCGATGCGAGCACGCCGCTGGCGGACACGTTCAGTATCCTGTCGGACTCTTTCTCATCTCAGGAGCAGATATGCAGGTGATGATCAATGGCAAGGCGGAAGAGATCGCAGGCGGCACGGTCCTCGACCTATTGAAGGCAAAGAGTATCGAGCCGCAAATGGTCGCGGTTGAAGTCAATGACACCATGCTTGAACGGACACACCTCGACACCACTCAGCTGAAAGACGGCGATCACGTGGAATTTCTCTTCTACATGGGCGGTGGCCGGTGACCGGCAAGGCCCATGCAGACATTACCGAGTTGATCGGCGGCACGCCGTTGGTCCGCCTCAACCGGTTGACCAAGCCAGGCTCGGCAACGATCTATGCAAAGGTCGAATCGTTCAACCCGGGCGGGAGTATCAAAGATCGCATTTGCCTCAACATGATCAACGAGGCGGAACGACTGGGCAAACTGAAGCCAGGCGGGACTATTGTCGAACCGACCAGCGGCAATACGGGCATCGGCCTGGCATTGGTGGCGGCGGTTCGCGGCTACAAATTGATTTTGGTCATGCCGGAAAGCATGAGCATGGAACGCGCGAGCCTGTTGTCATCCTATGGCGCGCAACTGGTCCTGACGGCGGCTTGGGAAGGGATGAAGGGTTCGATCAAGGAAGCTGAAAGCATCGTCGCGCAGAATCCGTCGTACTACATGCCCGACCAGTTCTCCAATCCGGCGAACCCGGCCATGCATCGCAAGACGACTGGTCCCGAAATCGTGAATGCCCTCGACGGGCGGGTCGATGCGTTCGTGGCGGCTGTCGGGACCGGTGGAACCATCACCGGCTGCGGTGAAGTGATCAGGGAACGGAATCCGGCGGCGAAAATCGTGGCGGTGGAACCGGCCGGTTCCCCCGTGTTGTCGGGCGGAGATCCGGGACCGCATAAAATTCAAGGCATCGGTGCGGGGTTCGTGCCAAAAGTGTTGAACCGAACCCTGCTCGACCGCGTGATTACCGTGACCGACGATGAAGCCTATCAAACGGCGAAATTGCTCGCGAAGAAAGAAGGGCTGCTGGTCGGTATTTCCGCCGGCGCCAACGTCTTCGCCGCCCAGAAGGTCGCCGAAGAATTAGGGCCGGGCAAGAATGTCGTGACGATTCTCTGCGATACCGGCGAGCGGTATATCAGCATCGAAAAGTATTTCAACATTTGACCATTGGCATGAATGATTGAGGGGGATGCTCAAAATGGTCTCTCAGCAAGGCCGCAGGTGAGATGAAACCGGAGGCGTACCCTCTGGGTACGTTGAGGATTTCGTCGAGCCGAGAACGAAGCTGAAGGGCATTTTCAGCATCCCATACGAGATGGAATTTACAGAAACACAAATCAACCGCTACAGCCGTCACATCCTCCTGCCCGAAGTCGGCGGCAAGGGACAGAAGAAGATCATTCAGGGGAAGATCCTCATCGTCGGTGCCGGCGGGCTTGGTTCTCCGGCAGCCTTGTATCTGGCTGCAGCAGGAATCGGCACCATCGGCCTCATCGACAGCGACGTGGTGGATTTGAGTAACCTCCAACGGCAGGTGATTCATCAGACGCCGGACGTAGGCCGCCCCAAAGTCGTCTCCGGCAAGGAGAAGATTCAAGCGCTGAATCCCGACGTGAATGTGGTGATGTACGAAGAACGTCTCACGGCAAGCAATGCCCTGAAAATTCTGAGCGGCTACGATGTGGTCATCGACGGCGTCGATAATTTCCCTACGAAGTTCCTGATCAACGACGCCTGCTACTTTGCCGGCAAACCGCTGGTGCATGGGGGAATCCTCCGCTTCGACGGGCGCGTGACCACCATTATTCCGAAGAAGTCGGCCTGTTATCGTTGCGTGTTTAAAAAGCCGCCGCCCGAAGGACTCGTGGCCTCCTGCCAGGAAGCCGGCGTCATTGGCGTGTTGGCCGGCATTATCGGCACGATTCAAGCAACTGAGGCGCTCAAACTGATCCTGGGCATCGGCCGCCCGTTGACCGATCGCCTGCTGGATTTTGATGCGCGACGCACCCAGTTCAGAGAAATCCGCATCAAGCGGAACCCCGATTGTCCGCTATGCGGCGAACGGCCCACGATTACGGAGCTGATGGAAGACGGCGACGTCGGTGGGCCAACCTGTGCGCTTCCGGGTCAACGTAACTTGTAGCGAAGGTGTCTCCATGTCGAAAATGAAAGCGCTCGTGTGCCGGGAATGTGGGAAGGAATATCCACCCAAAGCCATCCACGTGTGTGAGATGTGCTTCGGCCCGCTGGAAGTGAAATACAACTACGACGAGATCAAGAGCACCATCTCGCGCAAGAAAATCGAGCAGGGCCCGAACAGCATGTGGCGCTATATCGACCTGTTGCCGGTCGAGAGCACCGCGATCATCGGCCCCCATGCTGGGCTGACACCCTTGGTACGGGCGAAGAATCTCGGGGCGCATCTGGGCATCGACGAGCTCTATATCAAGAACGATACGGTCAATCATCCGACCTTGTCGTTTAAGGATCGGGTCGTCTCGGTCGCCCTCACCCGCGCGCGGGAACTCGGCTTTGAAACGGTCGCGTGCGCCTCAACCGGCAACTTGGCCAACTCCGTCGCAGCCCATGCCGCCGCTGCGGGGATGAAGTGTTATGTGTTCATCCCGGCCGATCTCGAAGCGGCCAAGGTTCTCGGCAATTTGATTTACAAGCCAAACGTGGTCGAGGTTGAAGGCAACTACGACGATGTCAACCGGCTCTGCAGCGAAATCGCCGGTGAACATGGCTGGGCCTTCGTCAACATCAATATTCGCCCCTATTATGCCGAAGGGTCGAAAACGCTGGCCTTCGAAACCGTCGAGCAGCTGGGCTGGCGCACGCCGGACCAGGCTGTGATTCCCATGGCCTCGGGCTCCCTGCTGACGAAGATCTGGAAGGGCCTACACGAAATGAAGGCGCTGGGACTGGTCGATGAGGTGCGTACCAAGATCAACGGCGCACAGGCTGAAGGCTGTTCCCCGATTGCTACGGCGTTCAAGGCGGGCCGGGACTTCTTCAAGCCGGTCAAGCCGAAGACCATCGCCAAGTCCCTCGCCATCGGCAACCCGGCCGACGGCTACTACGCACTGAAGGCTACCGCCGAAAGCAAAGGCGCAATGGACGCGGTGACGGACGAAGAAGTGGTAGAAGGGATCAAGTTACTGGCGCAGACCGAAGGCATTTTCGCTGAGACGGCAGGCGGCGTGACGATCGGCGTGTTGTGCAAACTCGTCAAGCAGGGTCTGATCAAGAAGAACGACGTCACCGTCGCGTACATTACGGGTAACGGCCTCAAGACTCAGGAAGCGGTCGTGGATGCCGTGGGGCGGCCGTTCCGCATCCAGCCCAGCCTGGTGAACTTCCAAAAAACATTCAAAATGGGAAAGAACAGTGGTGGTGAATCATGATTAAGGTTCGTATTCCGACACCCTTGCGTCCCCTCACGAAGGGCCAGGGCGAGGTTGAATCCGCGGCAGCCAACATTGTGGACATGATCGGATCGCTCGATGCCACCTATCCGGGCCTGAAGAACCGGCTCTGTGATGAGAAGGGCGATTTGCGGCGCTTCGTGAACATCTACGTCAATGAGGAAGATATCCGCTTCCTGAACGGCAAAGAGACCTCGCTGAAAGACGGCGATGAAGTGTCGATCGTTCCCGCGATCGCCGGAGGATAACCATGACCAGCTTACGATTCCATATTCGTTTTCCCGAGAATAAAATCAAAGAGCCCATCATTTATCAAATCGGCCACGAGTTCAGAGTGGTCACCAATGTGCGCCGTGCCGATGTGCGCGAGACCACAGGATGGATGGACCTCGAACTCACCGGCGAAACGGAAGAGATCGAACGAGCCGTCGACGGCATCCGGACCAAAGGCTGCGTCGTCGACCCGATTGAATTGAACGTGGTGGAATAGCAATGGGTGAAGCGCACCGCATGAAGCGTATCTCACCTGAGAATCAAACCGCTTCACGTTTCACGAACGACGAGAGACGAGTCGAATGGAATTGACCGATCAGCAAATACAACGTTATAGCCGTCACATCATCCTCAACGAAGTCGGCGGTAAAGGACAACTGAAACTGTCCAAGGCCAAGGTCCTGCTCATCGGCGCCGGCGGCCTTGGGTCACCTGCGGCCCTGTACCTGGCGGCGGCTGGAATCGGCACCCTCGGCCTAGTGGATGGCGACGTCGTCGATCTCTCCAATCTCCAACGGCAAATTTTGCATTCCACGGCGACCATCGGCGTACCGAAGGTCGAGTCAGGACGTCGCATGCTGTCGGCCATCAACCCCGACATCACCATCAAGACCTATCAACTGAACGTCGATACCGAAAATATCCTCGGCCTTATCTCCGACTACGACATCGTGCTGGACGGATCGGACAATTTCACCACGCGGTTTCTGGTGAATGATGCGTGCTTCTTCGCCAAGAAAACCCTCATTTCGGCCAGCATGTTCCGATTCGAAGGCCAACTTACGAGCATCAAGCCCCATGCCGGATTCCCCTGCTACCGCTGCCTCTATCCCGAGCCGCCTCCGGCCGGTCTGGTCCCGAACTGCCAGGAAGCCGGTGTGTTGGGCGTGCTGGCCGGCACCATGGGTATTCTCCAGGCCTCGGAAGCCATCAAGGAAATTCTCGGCATCGGCGAAACGATCGCAGATAAACTGGTGATCTACGATGCCTTGGAAATGAAATTCCGCAAGGTCTCCCGCCCGAAAGATCCGCGTTGCCCCCTGTGCAGCGCCACTCCGACAATTAAGGATCTGGGCGGAGATTACAGCGTCGCCTGCACCATCTGACATGCCAGACCTGTCGATTCCGCAGCACATCCTGGATCAAATCGTCGCGCATGCGCGCGAGCTCGCCCCGTTTGAATGCTGCGGCCTACTCGCCGGCAAGGACAAAATGGTGACGCACCTCTATCGCATCACCAACATTGTGGCCGTGGAGGGTGCGCAAAATCTCTCCACCTTCGACGACGACAAGATTGCGCATCTCGAACGACTCTCTCCAGAGGAACGGGCCGAGATCGCCTTCGTGATGGATATGGGAGACTTTTCCGCGGCGAAGAAAGACATCCGCAAGAACGGGCTCGACCTTCAAGTCGTCTACCATTCACACCCGAAGGACCCGGCCAGACCGTCACAGACCGATATCAAAATTGCGACTGATTACGAAGAAATCTGGCAACGCATCAATCTGCCGGTTCCAGCGTATCTCCTCGTCTCGCTGATGCACTCCCCTGCCGCAGACATCCGCACTTATTGGATCACCGGCGGCCAAGTACGTCCCGCCGACATCCATATCAGTTAGCGGTCGCGGCTGTAACTATTCTGCCTCTTCCCCTACCAATCGCTCCGTAACGATGCCATAATCCGGCTTTGCCTGTGTCATCGAAGGGAGCATTCGATGCGATTCATACTGATCTTCATCGCTTGTATCTTGTCCATCACCGGCCTGGTGGTGCCTCACCAGAGCGGGGCTGCCGAAAAAAGTTACTACAGTCCGATCATCAATGTGGATGTTGAAAACAGCCGCATTCTGATTTCGACTCTCGGAGCTGTGTTCTGGGTGGACGTGCCAGAGGAAGCCCGCCAGCATATCGAAAAACTGCCGCAGTCCGGACTCGTGGACATTGTGGTGGAAACACGTGAGGGGCAACCACCGATGCTGAAGACCTGGAAGGTGAAATCCGGCGAATCGACCTGCCTGTATTTCGACGGAAAAGTCTGCAAGTAAGCCGGCCGACACCAGCCATCAGCCGTTTGCATCATGTCTGCGGAACGCGCCAGACGGAGGATCGGTACGTCGATGCCCTGGGAGTTCCCAGGCTTCAGCCACTCCTCAGATGAAGTACCCGACTCGTTCGGCAACGAATATCGGAAGGACATGGTCAGTCGCAGCACCGACACCGCAAAGGTACGGCACAGTCGCTGAAGACCTCGGGGGGCAGACTTCTCAGAAAGCGGCAGGGCTTCCCGCCACAGCCGGACGATCCGCGCAGATATCAGTGATACGGAGTGACGCGGAGGAACGAACGCTTACTCCGAGCTTCCCAACATATCGTCGACCAGGGGGCGATTGATATCCGTGCACCCCATGCAAATGGTATCGAACAACGCCTCGTGATCGGACACGAAATTGCGCTGATCAACCAGATGTTCGACAAAGACCTGCTCATAACAAACGTCGCATAACATCATCAGCCCACGCGACACGGACACGGTTTTCCGGCCTGTACTTCCCGCCATGACGAACTCCCCTTTATCTATCAGCTCTCAGTGCTCGCCGTCGCGCTACACCGATCCCTTTTGCCTCGCGATCCAGAAATCTTCAGGCTCCAGATCCACCCCGCACACCGCACACTCATAAATCGACTGCCCTTCGGGCAGCCGGATTTCCGTCCGATCGATCCGTCCTCGACAGACATGATAGAAATGCCCTCGCGCGTCCTCATTGTCGAGCGGATCACTTTCGTAAATCAGCACCATAGTATCCTCGTCGCTCCTTCGTATCCGGTCATCACACGTCGTCGTATCTCGTCCCTCGTATCTCGCAGCAATAACTCAGAGTATGTTTCGGATATCTTCGATCCCCAGCGAGATGCGTTTCACGAACCACGCTTCACGGTATCGCCTGCACATAGTCGTCGGGATGCTCAAAATGGCCGTCCCGCAAGGCCGCAGCGACGCGAGTGAGCGAGGCGTACGCTTGCGGTACGTTGAGCTCGTTCGCGAAGCGAGAACGACGCTGGCGGACATTTTCAGCATCCTGTTTAAATTTTAAATTGGGCTTCATAGAGCCCCGCATACACCCCGCCCTGTTTCATGAGCGCCTCATGGTTGCCTTCCTCCACGATCGTCCCATGTTCCACTACGATAATGCGGTCTACATCATGTAACGTCGCCAGGCGGTGCGCGATGATGAAGGTGGTGCGTCCCTTCGTCAGATCGTTCAGCGCTTCGCGGATCTTGACCTCGGTCTCGGTGTCGATATTGGACGTCGCCTCATCGAAAATCACGATCGGCGGATCTTTCAGCAGCACACGCGCGATCGAGACCCGCTGCTTCTGCCCCACCGACAATTTGACCCCCCGTTCCCCAATCCAGGTATCATACCCATCCGGGAGACGGGAGATAAAGTCATGGGCCCTGGCCGCCCGAGCGGCCGCTTCGACCCGTTCCTGTCCGGCCGACAGATCACTGTAGACGATATTCTGTCGCACGGTGCCGTTGAAGAGAAACGGTTCCTGCTGAACCAGGCCGATCTGCCCTCTAAGAAACGCCACCGGCAGATCCCGCACGTCGTATCCATCAACCAACACCGCTCCGCTTCGCACATCGTAAAACCGCATCAGGAGCTTCAATAACGACGTTTTGCCCGCTCCGCTTGGGCCGACAAGGGCGATCCGTTCCCCAGGCCTGACGATCAGATTCACATTGGATAACACCAGTCCGTCCTGCCGATATCCAAATTGCACCTGACGATATTCCACTGCACCGTTCAACCGTTCAACAGGCCGTACGGCGCCGGGGCGGTCTTCCACTTCCGCCTTGGTGTCGAGAATCTCGAACACACGCTCGCTGGCTGCCAGCGCATGTTGCAGCATGTGGTTCAAGGAGTGAATCTCATTGATCGGCGTGTAGAAGAGCCCGAGATAGGACAAAAACATGACGAGTTGGCCGACGGTCAGATTCCCGGCCATCACCTCCTCCGCGCCATACCAGAGAATGAGAACCGTGCCCGTGCTTCCCACGAACACCATACCGGGCCAATACCAGGACCACAGGAGCATGGCGCGTAAGCTGTTCTGGCTGTAGGCTTGGCTCAAGGTCTCGAATCGTTGCCGTTCATACGCATGCTGATTAAACCCGATCGTTTCCTTGATACCCGACAGCGCATCCTGGAGATAGGCGTTGAGATCGGCGACACTCTTGCGGATCTCCGTGTAATACTTGTGTACCCGCTTCGTGAACCAGGCCGCACAGACGATCAGGACCGGAATCGGCAACAGGGACAGCAGCGCCAATTTCCAATTCAAGATGAACATCATCATCGTGATCCCGACCAGGGTCAGAGAGGCGGTCAACAACCCTTCGAGCCCGTCCACGAAGATCCGCTCGACATGTTCGGTGTCACTGGTCACTCGGGTCATGATCTCGCCGGTCGATCGATTCTCGAAATAACTCAACGAGAGACGCTGCAGCGCGCCGAACACCTGCACGCGCAGGGTGTGGACGGCTTTCTGCTCCAACAGGTTGTTGAACCGGACCCGCATGGAACTCATGATATTTCGCAGAACATACGAGCCCATCAAGGCGCTCAAGACCCAGAGGAGCATCTCAGGCCGCTTGGCTTGAATCACGTCGTCGATGATGATTTTTACGAGGTAGGGAGGCACCAGTTCCAGCGCCGTGGCGAGACCTGCGCAGACGAAGGTCACCACCGCCAACATCCGGAACGGTTTCAGGTAGGAGAGAACGCGTAGGAGCGAGTTCACAACGACTCGGCGATCCGGGTCGGATCAAATGGCACTGGCCGGTTCCTTTTGCCAATACTTCTGAAATTCATCCATCTGCGTCAGCGTGGAGAAATCGGTCATGCGATCGATGAACAACTTGCCGATGAGATGGTCGAGTTCATGTTGAATGCAGACGGCATATAAGCCGCTGGCCTCAAAATCGAAGGGTTTGGCGTTCCGATCGAGCCCGGTCACCCGAACCGTCGAAGGTCGCGTCACCTTGCCCCGCAACCCATCGACACTGAGACAGCCTTCCCATCCCTCAACCTGTTCAGGTCCGTAAAATTGGATGGTCGGATTGATAAGCACCGTCTTGGGAAACCCACCCTCGCCGGAGCAATCCATGACGACCAGTTGCTGGGAGCGTCCCACCTGGGGAGCGGCAAGCCCGATACCCGGTTCGTCATACATGGTTTCAAACATGTCATCGATAAGTTGTTGGAACGCGGCCTTTTTGATTTCGCCCGGGCTGACAGGCAACGCCTTCTGCCGGAGGATTGGATTACCAAGTTTGCTGATCGCCAAAATCGCCATGCTGCACCCTTTATATCTGTACCGTATCACGCGACGAGGAGGCCGCGTCACCGCTCTTCAATATCTACCTACCACGGCATTTTGCCGCTGCGCAACCGCCGTCTCTCCCCGCGACACTATCCGGCCTGTTTCCGGCTCCGGGGCTCGGGAAGTTCGAACGTGTCCTTCGCCTGATTCCACCATTCCACCCATTCCTGCGCCCACGTCTGGCGATCCTGCTTGTTGGAGGCGTCCCAGTCGTGGAACTCCGCCTCATGCCGGGTCAAGGTCCACAACGACTGGACGGCTGACATCGCGACGAACTTCTCTTCATCCCCCAACAGGTCGATCAGTGGCTGGATCACCTCTTTTCGTCGCACATATCGCGCTTCGAACGCCGCCGCCTTGCGGATCACCGAATTCGGGTCCTTGGCCATCGCCTCGATGGCCGGGGGAGCCTGTTGAGGATCGAGCCGCACCGCGACTCGCAGCGCATGCTCACGGATGCGTGGAAGTTCGGTCCCTAATTTGGCCGCTTCTAACAACGCCGGCACCGCCCCGGGAGCTTTGATCATCGACATGGTTTCGATGGCATTGTACCGGACACGGGGACCCGGCATCGTCAGCGCCTTGGTCAACACCGGTAAGGCCGACTCTCCCAGATGGACGAACTCTCCCATGGCCCAAAACTCTTGCTTCCCTTCGAGCAAAGGCAACAAAGTCTCCGCGCGTTGAAGCTCTTCCGGAGTCAGCGCCTTCGTGTTCGGCGTCACCGAGACATCCGGCACCAGTTCCGACTTCGGCGGGGCTTCATAGGGCATCTGGACCGGCCACACGGTGGCCTCAGACCACGCCTGCACCGGCGCCATGCCGACCAGACTCAGCACCCCCACGCACCAGATCACCCATCGACTGCCCATCCTCTGCCATGCTCCTGTCATCATGCGATCCTTCTCCAACCAACGCCGTTAATATTGCTCCGATGATGTTCGGGCGGCATCACCCGGTCGTTCCTTCGATGCACATCTCTCGCGTCACACATCGGTATCGTGGAAGATTAACAGGAGTCTCCAGAAAATCGCTACTCCCGGCTTCAATCGCAGCATGAGGGAGAAGGTGGCGCGAGGTGTGTAGACTCACCAGGGGAAGGGCGGAGCAAGCGGGAGAGGATGAAACCAGGTGGGGCTCCCATAAAGGCCGGCGGCAGCTTCTGCCTCAGTGCGTCACCGTTGGCATTCGACGATCCCAAACACCCACCGCCAGGGCGACCGTTATTTCACTTCCTGGCCTTTCACTAGCACCGCCCCTTTGGTGACAATACGCTGGCCGGACGTCACCCCCTCAAGAACACGAACCTGCCCGCCGGACACGTTGGAGACCACCACCTCGCGTTTCACATAGCGATCGGGGGCTTCTACCAGGTACACGAAATGTTTCCCGTCGATCTCGACGACCGCCTCTTTAGGAATCGCTAGGAAC
>JAEURX010000035.1 GCA_016788885.1 Nitrospira sp.
CTCCGCGAGCCTTCCCCAGCGCGTCGAGTTCGTCGATGAAAATGATGCACGGCGCCTTGCTCTTGGCCTGTTCGAAGAGGTCGCGGACGCGAGCTGCGCCCACGCCGACGAACATTTCCACGAACTCCGAGCCGCTGATCGAAAAAAACGGCACGCCTGCTTCGCCCGCCACGGCTTTGGCGAGAAGGGTTTTTCCGGTTCCTGGAGGGCCGACCAAGAGAATGCCTTTGGGAATCTTGCCCCCCAACCGACGGAACTTCTCCGGGGTTTTGAGAAACTCAATGATTTCTTCCAGTTCTTCTTTCGCTTCGTCGACACCGGCCACATCGGCGAAGGTCACCTTCACTTCCTTTTCCATGTAGATCTTGGCCTTGCTTTGCCCGACGGTCATGAAGCCTTGGCTTTGGCCCATGCGACGCAGCAGGAACCACCAGACGCCGAAGAACAGCACGATCGGCAGGATCCAGGACAACAGGTCCCTGAACAGCGTACTTTCGATCATCCCCGTGACCTTCACCTGGTGTTGCGCGAGACTGCGCAAGAGGTCCGGGTCTTCGATGCGAATGGTATGGAAGACCTTGTCTTCCTTCATCTTGCCGTGAATGACTTGCGGCGAGACCGTCACCTCGGTGACCTTGTTCGCTTCCACGGCGGATTTGAATTCGCTGTAAGGGATTTCGGTGGGGTTGAACAGGGATGGGAGAAAGGTCTGGATCAGAATCAGCACCCAGAGGGCAATGAACATGTACCAGATGGAGAATTGTCGTTGTTTGGGATCCATCGTATGAACTGTACGATCGAGTGGTCAGGCGCTTCGATGGTGAATGGTGAATTGCCAGCCGGTGGATCGCGACTGCAGCACCTCGTCAGCACATCACGAAACGATCGATTCAGTCAATGGGGTCAATTCTTCTTAGGTCTCAGGCGTTCGGAGAGCACCGGGTATTGCGCCGAGACGACGCCGAAGTTGCCGGTGGCGACGTCGGCCGCGATCACGCGCAACGTGATGCCGTCAGGGGCATCTTTCGATATCGGAACAAAAAACGGCGCTTCGAACCGGCTCTTCTCCCCGGAGTAGAACATCTGCAGTCGCTCGACGATGCGATCACCGACCAACAGCTCGGCATAAATATGCATCTTGCGAGAGTCCCAATCGCTGTGCGGCCGGACCAGGGCTCCGGACAGTGTCCGCACTGAGGCCCGCAACATCACGTCTTCCTTGGCGATCAAGGGCTCGCCCGGTTTGGGGTGTTCGACCTGTACCAGGTAGCCGTAGAGATGCAGCACGATACCGTCGTTGGTGAGGTCATGACCGGGGATCAGCAGCACGGTGGTGCTCGCCCGTTGCAACGCGTGAGGATAGGCCAAGGGCCCCTCGGCCGTGATTTCCACCAGGGTCGGGCGGGTTAATTCAAGCGTGGCGCTGAACGCAGCGGCCGGCCGGCTGCTGTAGAGCGGCTCGTCCATGAGATGGGGCGTGCGCATGATTTGCGTCTGGTCGCCCGGTTCGCCCTGCTGCGAACCCGAGGCCAGCAGCCGGCCGGTTGCCACATCGGTCATCGTGACGCGCGCGCCGCCGACCTCATGCCCCAGGACGAGAGATCGATGTGCGACCACGCGCACCAGCACAGTCGTGGGCAGGGGATCGTTGAAGTGGGTTGTGCTTTCGAGCTCGGATTCGGAGGGCTCCGGCGTAAAGGCCATGCTCGTGCTGCTCAGCAGCACGAGAAGGCCTGTGCCGATCAGACTGATGAGAAAGGAACGAGTCATTTCACTTTGGTGCCGGGCTCCACGTCTTCGGCGAAGGTGGCGAGCCCTCGCACTTCGCTGTCGCCCGCCGCAAGGACCATCCCCTGTGATTCGATGCCCATGAGCTTCGCCGGTTTGAGGTTCGCCACGATGACGATGGTTTTGCCGACCAGGCTTTCCGGTTCATATTTCTTGCCGATGCCGGCGACGATTTGCCGCTGCTCGGCGCCGAGACTGACTTGGAGTTTGAGCAACTTCTCGGATTTCGGCACGCGTTCGGCTGCCAGTACCTTGGCGGCCTTGAGTTGAATCTTCATGAAGTCGTCGATGCTGATCTGGACAGGCTGTGCGGCGGCCGGGGCAGTCGGCGTGGTGGCCGGAGCAGGAGTTTGCGGCGCAGCGGGAGCTGCAGCGGGGGTAGCGGCAGTCGGTTGCGGGGTTGCGGGAGTATCACTCACAGGGCGTCCTCCTTTGACAAGCTTTGCATCAGATCCGATTATCTTGTATTCACCAGGTTCAGCCAGCAAGATTCTGGGGAACAAGCCGGATCCTTTTTGGATCTTGCTGCCGGCGAGCGGTGCATCCCAATTTACGGCCTCTGGCGTCAGTGGTCGGAAAAGGTCCAGCGACAACCCAAGTTGCTGGATCATCTGTGCCGCGGCCTTGGGCATGAATGGGTAGAGCAGCAACGCCAGCAGTCGAAGGGCGCGGGCGGAAATGTTCAACACCGTGTGCAATTGCGGTTGTGCCTCCGGCTGCTTCGCCAGTTTCCAGGGCGCACTCTTGTCGATGTATTCATCGCAGAGGCCATTGAGTTCTTCGATCGTGAGCAGCACGTCGCGGAACTGCAGGGCATTGAAGCCGGTTTCGGTTTTGCCGGGCAAGTGCTTGGCCAACTCCTCAATCCGTTGCTCCAACTCCGGCAGCACGGCCGGGCCCCGTTCGGGGATCACGCCGGCGCAGGAACGTTCGATCATGGTGAGCGTGCGGCTTAGGAGATTCCCGATGCCATTGGCGAGTGCGCTGTTGATGATGGTCACGAGCGCGTTGCGTGAGAAATCGCCGTCCTGTCCGAATGGCACTTCGCGCAGTAGAAAATAGCGAAAGGCGTCAGCGCCGTACTTATCCAGCATAGCGTTGGGATCGACGACGTTGCCGCGGCTCTTGGACATCTTCTCGCCGTCCACCGTCCACCAGCCATGCGCAAAGATGGAATGCGGCAGGGGGTGCTCCAGCGCCATTAACATGGTGGACCAGTAGACGGCATGTGTGGTGAGGATATCTTTCCCGACCAAATGGACGTTCGCGGGCCAGTAACGCAAGCCGGCCGGTTGTCCCAGGGGTAAGTATTCAAGCGCGGACATGTAATTCACGAGCGCGTCGAACCACACATAGGTGACATAGCCTTTGTCGAAGGGCAACTCGATGCCCCAGGACAGTCGTGATGTGGGTCGTGAGATCGAGAGGTCGCCGAGCTTTTGGGACTGTAAAAATCCCAGGACCTCATTGCGGCGCGATTCGGGCCGGATGAAGTCCGGATGCTCCAGGATGTGCCGCTGCAGCCGTTCCTGATACTGGCCCATCTTGAAGAAATAATTGTGTTCCCTCAGTTGCTCGATCGGTCGCTTGCAGTCTGGACAAAGCCCACCGACAACATCTTTTTCTGTCCAGAACCGTTCATCAAACGTGCAGTACCATCCTGTGTAGTCTGCTTTGTAAATCAATTGCTTATCGAACAACTGTTGAAGATACCGTTGAACCACCGCTTGGTGGGGATTATCGGTGGTACGGATGAAGGCGTTGTGGGAAATGTTCAACCGTTCCCAGAGGTTTGTGAACTGTGGCGCGAGGCGATCGCAATGGGCTTGCGGATCGATGCCGGCCTTCGCGGCGGCCTGCTGCACTTTCTGCCCGTGCTCATCCAAGCCGGTCAGAAAAAACACGTCGCGTCCGCGCAACCGCCAATACCGGGCAAGCACATCCGCGGCGACGGTGGTGTAGGCGTGGCCGATGTGCGGTACGTCGTTGACGTAGTAGATCGGTGTCGTGATGTAGAAAGTGTCGCGATTGCTCATATCTGATCGGATGAAGATAGCAAGATGAGAATGGGGAAAGCTAGGTTATCGTGAACGGTCGGCGGTGCCTGGCGGAGTCAGGAGTTGGCGGACTCGCAGCAAGATGGTTTCGAGCGCGATCTGAATGTTCAGGTTGCGATGCGCTTGGCGTTCAAGCTGGTCGAGGTCCCCGATCAGCGTCAGTAACGCATCGATGTCGACGCGTTCGGCCAGTTTCTGCATGTCGGCCCGTTGATCGAGATTGAGGATGTGGTCCGCACCGGCGCCGACCGCAATGAGCAGCAGGTCGCGTAACCAGCGCAGCAGCCAATCGAATGTCTCCGGGCCGCGATCCCCTTTGGCGAGGGCTTCCGCGGCGGCGAGCACGGTGGAGAAGGATTGGAGGCCTTTGGCGGAAAAGATGGTGGCGAATTCTTTTTGATTGGTGCGCGCTTGTTCGAGATCGCATTCCAGCGCGCGCCCCAGTTGCCCGTCGCTGAGCAGCGCCAGAAAGCGTGCGTCGGCGGGAGGGAGTTCGCGCTTGAGGATGACGGCGGCTTCCACTTGCGTTTGCGCCGGCGGCGTGAGTCGCAGGGATTGGCAGCGGGAGCGAATTGTGGCCGGCAGCGCATAGGGGCGGCTGGACACCAGGATAAACAGACTGTGGTCGGGGGGCTCCTCTAATGTTTTTAGCAGCGCGTTGGCGGCGCCGATGGTCATGCGATCCGCCTCGTCGATCAGGCAGATTTTTCTGTTGCCGATCAGCGGGCGGTAGATCATCTGATGCTCGATGTCTCGAATGGACTCAATTTTGATTTGGGGATTGGCCATTTCCTGATCCGGTTCGATGACCAGAAAATCCGGATGCGTGCGCGCATCCACCTGGCGGCAGGCTCGACAGGCGCCACACGCGTCTGGCTGGCGGGCGTCCGAGACCGTCTCGCAGAGCAGCGTTTGCGCCAATCGCAGGGCGAGGAGCCGTTTGCCGATGCGGTCTTCGCCGTGAAAGAGATACGCATGGGCCAGCCGGTTCTGCAGCATCGCCGATTGCAGCAGGGTCTTCGCGTGCTCGTGTCCGATGACGTCAGCGAAGGGCATGGCGGACCTGTGTGGTGCGTGGTGGGGTGGCAGGTGGCGTTGTGGGCCGACCGTGTTGGCCCCGCAGCCGACTGAGTGCTGGTGCCACGGTACGGATAACCGCGCGGGCAACTGTCTCCTGAGAGGCACGCGCAGACACGATGTGCATGCGTCGGGGATGGCGCTTTGCCAGATCGAGGAACCCGGCGCGAACTTTTTGATGGAATCGCAGGGACTCGCGGTCGAGTCGATTCGTCTCCGTGGCGGATCGCCGCCGTGCCAGTCCGGTGGCGACGGGAAGATCGAACAGCAGCGTGAGGTCAGGCGTGACGGCGTGTGTCGCGAGCCGGTTGAGCCGTTCGAGCAAGGGTACATCCAGCCCTCGGGCGTAGCCTTGGTACGCGAGGGTGGAGTCACTGAACCGGTCGCAGAGGACGATGGCGCCGCGCGCCAGGGCCGGCTCGATCACCTGGATGACATGTTGGCGTCGAGCCGCCAACACCAGAAAGGCTTCGGTTTCCGCGGCCACCGGCTCCTCTGCCCGGTCGAGCAGGGCCGCGCGGATTTTTTCCGCGAGCGGCGTTCCGCCCGGTTCCCGGGTTTCCACGGTGCTGTATCCCTGGTGGCGTAGGTACTCTCCGAGGAGACGGCCCTGGGTGGATTTTCCGGATCCTTCGATACCCTCCAGGGTGATGAAGAGACCTCGCGGAGGTTGATGGCGTTTCATCATGATTAGAACCTGAAAAGTTCGGGGGCGAAAGACGGCGGATCCTATTCCAAGTGATTGAAAATAGCAAGAAAAGGCTTGCGAGGACCGGCAAAAGACCAGTATCATGACGCTCTACCCGGGACCCCTCAGCCGCGCATGGTGCAAGCTTCATTAAAACGGTATTTTCTCACCGGTTTGCTGGTGATGATCCCCATTTGGGGCACCATCCTGATTCTGAAGACCCTGTTCGTCAGTTTGGATGGCATTCTCGGCGATGCGGCCGCCCGGCTGGTGACTCCAGGGTACTACGTGCCCGGCTTAGGCATCATCGCGCTCATCCTGCTCATTTTTATGACCGGCCTGTTCGCCGCGAATTTCATCGGTCGCCATGTGGTGCGGCAGTGGGAGCGGCTGCTCAATCGTGTGCCGGTCGTGCGCGGGATCTATTCCACTCTCAAGTCGATGATGGACATTCTGTCGTTCGCGGAGCGTGAGGCCTATCGCCGGGTGGTGCTGATTCAGTTTCCCAAGAACGGTCATTATTGTTTTGCATTTGTGACCGGTGTGACGAAGGGCGAAATGCAGCAACTGTCCCCGGATCCGCTCGTGCACGTCTACGTGCCGACCTCGCCCAATCCCACATCCGGGTATTTCCTGTTGGTGCCTGAACGCGAAGTGATTGCCGTGGACATCACGGTCGAAGAGGCCATGAAGCTGATTGTGTCGGGCGGACTCTATACCCCGAATCCGTCGTCGGGTACTTCCTCACCGGCCGGCGGCAAACCGTGGACATCGATCAAGCAACCCGATGCAGGCGTGCAGGTCGGTTGATCGCGGCTCCACTCGACAACCCTCTGCCGATTACGTATGGTGAGAACCCTATGACTCATTCATCGCACGACAACGCCTTGTCTTCCTCCGTACCGGGGCTCGGCGTCATCATTATGGCGGCGGGACTCGGCAAGCGCATGAAATCGTCCCTGGCGAAGGTGCTCCATCCGGTCGCCGGGCGACCGATGGTGTTGTACGTGCTCGACATTGCCTGCAACCTGGCCGAGCAGGGCGTGGCGGTGATCGTCGGCCATCAAGGCACCGACGTACGGAAGGTCGTGGATGCGGTTGGTGGGCAGGTCGCCGTTGCCGAGCAGGCGAAGCAGTTGGGGACAGGCCATGCGGTGCTGCAAGCGCGTCCGGTGTTCGGCAATGTTGCGCATTGCCGGCCGACTCGCTATTTGATCCTCAATGGGGACACGCCCTTGCTGACGGAACAGACGGTGCGGGAACTCCTCGCGATGCATGATGCGCAAGGCGCGGCCGTGACGCTGTTGACCGCGGTGCTCGACGATGCAACCGGATATGGTCGCGTGATTCGCCATCGTCGCGAGGAATGGTTGGAAGGCGCCGCGGACAACCGCGTGCAGAGCATCGTAGAACATAAGGATGCGTCCGAGGCCGAACGGCTGGTGCGTGAAATCAATGTGGGTACGTATGTCGTCGACGGCGACTTTCTCTTTCCGGCGCTCGACAAGCTCGATCCCCGGAATGCACAAGGCGAGTACTATCTGACCGACATCGTGCAAATGGCGGTGCAGCAGGGACGCACCGTGTCGGCCTTGCGGTTACGCGATATCGACGAAGGACTGGGGATCAATAGTCGCGTCCAGCTGGCCGAAGCCGAGGGCGTGATTCGGCACCGGATCAGGGAGCGTTGGCTGGAGGCTGGCGTCACGATGCGGGATCCTGCGTCCACGTGGATCGATGCCGAGGTGGCGATCGGCCGCGACACGTTGCTGTATCCGAATGTCACGCTCGAAGGCCGGACGGTGATCGGGGAGGAGACGATCATCCATTCGGGGACGCGGATCACCGATTGTCGCATCGGCAACCGAGTGGAAATTTTAGACCACTGCATCTTTCGCGAATCGCAGGTGGAAGATGAGTCGCACCTTGGCCCGTTTGTGCATTTGCGGCCCGGTGTGGTCGTGCGCCGCAAGGGGAAAGTCGGCAACTTTGTCGAGATGAAGAAAACGGAACTCGGCGAGGGGTCGAAGGCCAACCATTTGAGTTATCTCGGTGATGCGACGATCGGCCAAGGCGTGAATATCGGCGCCGGTACGATTACTTGCAATTACGACGGATACAAGAAATTTCAGACGGTCGTCGGGGACGGCGTCTTCATCGGCAGCGATGTGCAGCTGGTTGCACCCGTGACCGTCGGGCAGGGCGCGGTGATCGCAGCCGGCGCTACCGTCACGCAGGATGTGCCCGCGGATGCGTTGGTCATTGCACGCGTGCCTCAGGTGACGCGTGAGGGATGGGCTGCCAGACGGCGCGCGTTGCAGAGCGGGCAGACGCCCCCTCCTGCGCCGAAGCCCGTGCCCGTCGTGAAGACCCGCACGAGTGCCAAGCCCGCGAAGGCGACCTCGAAGCCGAAGGCTGCGCGCCGTGTGGTCAAGAAGAAACAACCGGCAGTTCAACGTTCGAAACGGAGGTAACGGCGACCTATGTGTGGCATCGTTGGCTACGTGGGAAATCAGGATGCGGTCCCGATTTTGTTGAACGGGTTGTCGAAGCTGGAGTATCGCGGGTATGACTCGGCCGGAGTGGCGATCCAGCGTGGGGAGAAGATTGAGATCCGGCGCAGCGTCGGGAAGCTGATCAATTTGCAGAAGTCGCTGGAGCAGAAGGCGATCACCGGCATGTGCGGCATCGGCCATACGCGCTGGGCGACGCACGGCAAGCCCTCCGAGCAGAACGCGCATCCGCATCGCTCCGAGAGCTGCGTGCTCGTGCATAACGGCATCATCGAGAACTATGTCGAACTCAAGCAGCGTCTCGTCAAAGACGGGTACAAGTTTCAGTCGGAGACGGACACGGAAGTGGTTGCGCACCTGATCGATACCCACATGAAAAAGGGCAAGCTGCACTTGGCGGATGCGGTCCGTGCGACGGCGAGGGAGATTCGCGGCAGTTATGCCATTGCGGTGATTTCGGAGCGTGAGCCCGGCCTGTTGATTGCGGCGCGGTCGGGTTGCCCGCTTGTGATCGGCCGTACTGCCGAGGCTTCGTTCGTCGGGTCTGATGTGATGGCGATGTTGTCTCACACTAGGGATGTGACATTCCTGGAAGAAGGCGATGTCGTCGAGGTGACGGCGGGCGGCGTCGCGTTTACGGATCTCGACGGCCGGACGGTCACGCGGAAGAAAACCAAGGTGACCTGGGATGCGTCTGCAGCGGAAAAGAGCGGCTATCCCCATTTCATGTTGAAGGAGATTCACGAACAGCCCCAGACGATTCTGGATACCATTCGCGGACGTTACTCCTACGAGAGCGGCGAGGCCGACCTGCCGGACATCGGTCTGACGCCGAAACAGTTTGCCGACGTGGGGCGCATCTGGATCGTGGCGTGCGGCACCAGTTGGCACGCGGGCCTGGTCGGCAAGTATCTGTTGGAGGAAATGGTTCGCACGCCTGTCCAGGTCGATATCGGCAGCGAATTCCGGTATCGCGATCCGTTGATCGAGAAGAACGATCTGTTCATCACGATTTCGCAATCGGGGGAAACCGCGGACACCTTGGCGGCCGCCCGGGAAGCCAAGCAAAAAGGCGCGCGGGTTGTGTCGATCGTCAATGTCGTGGGCAGCACGCTGGCTCGCGAATCGGATGGCGTGTTGTACACGCACTGTGGCCCTGAAATCGGCGTCGCGTCGACGAAAGCCTTTACCAGTCAGTTGGCGGCGCTCTACATGCTGGCCCTGCACCTCGGCCGGGTACGGGGCGTCTTGAGTGTGGCGGACGGGAAGGCCTGGCTGGACCGCCTGGTCACGGTGCCGGCATTGGTGAAACATGTGCTGGGTCGGGAAGCCGAGATTCTCGCGATTGCCAAGCGGTACTATAAGAAACCGGACTTCCTGTATCTGGCGCGGGGGATCAATTTTCCGATCGCACTCGAAGGCGCGCTCAAGCTCAAGGAAATTTCCTATATCCATGCTGAGGGCTATGCCGCCGGGGAAATGAAGCACGGGCCGATCGCGCTGATCGATAAGGACATGCCGGTGGTGGTATTGGCACCCCGTGACCGGTTATATGAAAAGACGGTCAGCAACCTCATGGAGGTCAAGGCGCGCCGGGCTCCGGTGATTGCGTTCGTCGCCGAGGGGGAGCGTGAGTTGGGAAAAATCGCTGACGCGGTGTTCACGATTCCTGACGTCCATCCGTTGCTGTCGCCGATTTTGTTCACGATTCCGTTGCAGTTGTTGGCCTATCACATCGCCGTGTTGCGCGGGGAAGATGTGGATCAGCCGCGGAACCTGGCCAAGAGTGTGACGGTGGAATAGTCGGATGTTGAACAAGGCTTCCCACGGCGTTCTCGGTCGCCCGGCATCCTGCGACGTACCCCAAGGGTACGCCTCGTCGCCGGGCTTCCTGCGGCCTTGTGGAAAGACCCTGTTGAACATCCTCACAGAAATGAGAGCATGAGATGGAGATTACGAAGCAGGAAGTCGAGAAGGTGGCCAAGCTGGCGCGGCTGGCGTTGAGCGAAGCGGAGACGACGGCCTTCTCGCAACAGTTGAATCAGATTGTGGCGTATGTCCAGAAGCTCAAGACGTTTTCCACGGAAGGCGTCGAGCCGACGTCGACTGTGTTGGGACAGAGCAATGTGTTTCGTCCGGACGCCGTCGAGGCGTCGTTGTCGCCTGAGCAGGCGGTCGGAAACGCTCCCGATGCGGAGGCGAGCTGTTTCCGGGTTCCGAAAATCATCCAAGAATCCTAAGCGACTGAAGGAGTACGAGCCGACTATGTTTCGACAAATGTTGCGGGCAAAGATACATCGAGCGACGGTCACCGAGGCGTGTCTGGAATACGAGGGGAGCCTCACGGTGGATGAAGATCTGCTGGATGCGGCGGGGATTCTGCCGTACGAAGCGATCGTGTGCTCCAACCTCAACAACGGCGAGCGGTTCATGACCTACGCCATGAAGGGGAAGCGGGGGAAGGGCGAGATCGTGCTGAATGGACCGACTGCCCGGAAAGCCGCGGTGGGCGATCAGATCATTATCTTCTGCTACGAGTATTATAGCGACGAGGAGATCAAGCGGCATAAGCCGAGGATTATCCAGGTCGACGGGAAGAACCGGATCACCCGCAAGGGTGTCAAACGCTGATGTCATTGATGTCGATACATAAGTTGACGCTGGCGGAACTCCAGCGCAGGTTTACGGCCGGAGATGTGTCGGCCACGGAAATCGTGCGGAGCTATTTTTTGCGGGTGACGAATATCGAACCGCGAATCAAGGCCTATCTCACGCAATGCAAGGACGCGGCGTTCGCACAGGCGGAACGTCTCGATCAGGCGTTGAAGGGGTGGCGCAAGACCACGCCGATGATGGCCATGCCGCTGGCGGTGAAAGACAATATCTGCACGGAAGGTGTGCGCACCACTTGCGCGTCCCGTATGCTGGAGAGCTTTGTGCCGCCCTATGATGCGACCGTCGTCGCCAAATTGCGCGCGCAGAACTATTTGCTGCTCGGGAAGACGAACCTGGATGAATTTGCGATGGGGTCCTCCACCGAGAATTCGGCCTTCGGGGCCAGCCGCAATCCCTGGAATGTGCAGACCGTTCCCGGCGGATCGAGCGGCGGCTCTGCCGCCGCGGTCGCGGCGGACGAATGTGTGGCGGCGTTGGGCTCGGATACTGGCGGATCGATTCGTCAGCCGGCGGCGTTTTGTGGCGTGGTCGGATTAAAACCGACCTACGGCCGGGTGTCCCGCTACGGGCTAGTAGCGTTCGCTTCCTCGCTGGATCAGATCGGTCCCATCACGAAGGATGTGACGGATGCGGCGATCCTGCTGGGCGCGATCGCCGGTCACGATCCTCGAGATTCGACGTCGGCCGATGTGCCGGTTCCGGACTATCTCAAGGCCCTGAAGCGAAAAGATTTGAAGCGCCTCAAGGTGGGTGTTCCCGCGGAGTACTTTGCCGACGGTCTGGATCCGGAAGTGGAGCAGGCGGTTCGTGCCGCCATCGAAGGGTTGCGGGAACTCGGTGCCGACATCCGTGAGATCAAGTTGCCGACGACGGATGCGGCGGTCGCGACCTACTACGTCATCGCAACGGCCGAAGCCAGCTCCAATCTGGCCCGCTACGACGGCGTGCGATTCGGGCGACGGGCCGAAGAGAGTACGGATCTGCTGGAGATGTATTTGCGGACCAGGGCCGAGGGATTCGGGTCCGAGGTGAAACGCCGGATTATGCTGGGGACCTATGTGCTGAGCGCCGGCTACTACGACGCCTATTATGGCAAGGCCCAGGCGGTGCGGACGTTGATTCGCCGGGAATTCGAGTCGGCCTTTGAACGCGTCGACTTGATCGTCACGCCGGTGACCCCGACCACGGCATTCAAGTTTGGCGAAAAGGCCCAAGACCCATTACAAATGTATCTGTCGGACATCTACACGATCTCGGCGAATTTGGCCGGCCTGCCCGCTATTTCGTTGCCCTGCGGGTTCAGCAAGGCCGGCCTGCCGATCGGGTTGCAACTCATCGGCAGGCCGTTTGAAGAGGAAACCCTGTTGCGCGGGGCCCATGCCTACGAGCAGGCCACCAACTGGCGGGCGAAGAAGCCGGTAGTCCGGTCGGCCTGATAAGGGAGTCCCTATGATTGTCGAAGTCGCTGCTATTCTGGTCGCGATCGCATTCGCGGTGCTGGTCGGGTATCTGGTTCCGCTGTTGATTCAAGTGCGCAAGACGGTCGAGGAAGCCGAGACGTTGGTGAGCAAGCTCAATGCCGACCTCCCGACGCTGGTGACGGAACTGCGGGCGATGAGTCAAAATCTAAACGACCTGACGGGGCAGGCGCGTGGCGGGGTCGAGCATGCCGCCGTGTTGCTGCACGCGGTGGGAGAAGTCGGCGAGTCGGTGAATCAGGTCCATAGTCTGATGCGGGGATCCGGTGGGACGTTGTTGGCGAACGTGGCCAGCGTGGTCGCCGGGCTTCGCGCGGCAAAACACGTTGTCACGGAACGCTTCAAAGAAGGAGGACATCACAATGGCGGATAATCATCATGGTCCATCGTCTGCAGCCGTGTTGTTGGGGTTTTTGAGCGGAGCCGCGTTGGGCGCGGTGGCGGCCATCCTGTTGACGCCGCGAACCGGGGAAGAGTCGCGCGATCTGTTGCGCGGCTATGCACGACGGGCTGAGGACGGACTCCGTGATCTGGTCGGAGAAGCCGGTGAGCGATTTGAAGGTGCGGTCGAAGAGGGCCGGGAGTTCATCGAATCGAAAAAGTCCGTGCTGCGCGAGGCCTTCGATGCGGGGCGCGATGCCATGCGGCGGGAGCGGGAGCAGTTCACTAAGGGAGAGCAGAGTTGAGCGTCGCCTACGAAGTCGTCATCGGCGTGGAAGTGCATGCGCAGTTGCGCACGCAATCCAAGTTGTTCTGCCCGTGCGGAACCACGTTTGGCCGCACGGCCAATTCGCAGACCTGTCCTGTCTGCCTGGGGTTGCCCGGAAGTCTGCCGGTCATCAATGAAAAGGCTGTGGAAATGGCGGTGCGCGCCGGGCTGGCGATGAACGGGACGATCGGGGTGCGGAACCGATTTGCCCGCAAAAATTACTTTTACCCGGATTTGCCCAAGGGTTATCAAATTTCCCAATACGAAGCGCCGATCTGCGAGCACGGGTGGATTGAGATTGCTGCGGGTGGGATTCGCAAACGTGTGCGTATCCGGCGGGCCCATCTGGAAGAGGACGCCGGGAAAAACGTGCATGAGGCCGGCAGTGGGATGAGTCTCGTGGACCTGAATCGGGCCGGAACGCCGCTGCTTGAAATCGTCACGGAACCGGACCTGAGTTCTTCCGAAGAGGTGGTCGCATACCTGAAGGCCTTGCGCGAACTCCTGATGTATCTCGACGTCTGCGACGGCAACATGGAAGAGGGAAGCTTCCGGTGTGAGCCGAACCTCTCGCTGCGCCCCGTGGGACAGGCCGCCTACGGGACCAAGGTGGAATTGAAGAACATCAATTCGTTCAAGTTCGTCAAAGATGCGGTTGAGTATGAGATCAAGCGACAAACGAAGGTGCTGAGTGAGGGGGGAAAGGTCTATCAGGAAACCAGGCTCTGGAATCACGAACGTGGTGAAACGGCGGTCATGCGCAGCAAGGAAGAGGCGCATGACTACCGGTATTTTCCAGACCCTGACCTGGTGCCGTTGGAGATTTCGGTTGAACGGATTAAGCTGTTGCGCCAGGGGTTGCCGGAATTGGCGTCGGCGAAGCAGGCGCGGTTTACTCGCGACTATGGTATCCCCGAGTACGACGCCGGCATCCTGACCTCCAGCAAAGCCTTGTCGGTGTATTTTGATGCCTGCGTCAAGCTGTATCCCCATCCCAAGACGGTCAGCAATTGGGTCATGGGCGAGCTGTTGCGTGAATTGAATCATGCCGGCATTGAGGCAGATGCTTCGCCGGTCACGCCCGAGCGGCTGGTTGAGTTGCTGACCCTGGTCGACCAGGGCATTGTGAGCCTGAAGGTTGCCAGGGACATCTTTCCGGATGTGTATGCCTCGGGAAAGGCGCCGGCGCAGATTATTCAGGACAAGGGGTTGACGCAGGTATCAGATGAAGGATCCTTGGT
The DNA here is from genome assembly GCA_016788885.1 of Nitrospira sp. Taxonomy (NCBI): domain Bacteria; kingdom Pseudomonadati; phylum Nitrospirota; class Nitrospiria; order Nitrospirales; family Nitrospiraceae; genus Nitrospira; species Nitrospira sp. The sequence goes on from JAEURX010000035.1 coordinate 14,228, forward strand.
GACAATAATTCATGAAGTCTTGATGAAACATCCTGCTCAAGTGGCGCAATTTAAAGAAGGCAAGCAGCAGGTCTTGGGGTTTCTGGTCGGGCAGGTGATGAAAGCGTCCGGCGGCAAGGCGAATCCTGGGAAGGTGAATGAGTTGCTGAAGAAAACGCTGGGGTGAACGCTGTGCCGATGCGACAGACGAGCAGATGACGACAGTGATGGTGGAGTGGGTCTAGCTGGAGGAGAACACGAGCATGAGCGGAATCAGGAACGTGAAGGCGCGACAGATCATCGATTCACGAGGCAATCCTACGGTCGAGGTTGAGGTGCTCCTGGAGAGTGGTGCGCATGGGCGGGCGGCGGTCCCGTCCGGAGCCTCGACCGGCGAGAAGGAAGCGATTGAGTTGCGCGACGGGGACAAGAAGCGGTGGATGGGGAAAGGCGTCTCCAAGGCGGTGACGAACGTGAGCAAGACCATTGCCCCTCGCTTGTTGGGCATGGAGGCGTTGGATCAAGCCGCGGTCGATCACGAAATGATCGCGTTGGACGGGACGAAGACTAAGGGGAAGTTGGGCGCGAACGCCATTCTCGGCGTCTCGTTGGCGGTGGCCAAGGCGGCGGCGAATGAGACCGGCCAGCCGTTGTATCGCTATCTCGGCGGGACGAACGCGCGGGTGTTGCCGGTGCCGCTCATGAACATCATCAACGGCGGCGCGCATGCCGACAACCGGTTGGACCTGCAGGAATTCATGATCATGCCGGTCGGCGCGCCACGCTTCAGCGACGCCTTGCGTATGGCCACGGAAGTGTTCCATACCCTGAAGGCCTTGCTGAAGAAAAAGGGGCTGAACACGGCAGTGGGAGACGAGGGCGGATTCGCGCCGGATTTGCAATCAAACGAAGAGGCGCTGGCCTTGATCATGGAAGCGATCGAAGCGGCCGGGTATCGTCCCGGGCAGGATATCGCCTTGGCGTTGGATTGCGCCGCCAGTGAACTGTACGAGAAGGGGCGGTATCGACTGGAGGCCGAGAAGAATCCGGAGCGCTCCTCGGAGGAGATGGTGTCGTATTACGGCAAGTTGTTGGATCGGTACCCAATTCTGTCGATTGAGGATGGCTTGAGCGAATTGGATTGGAAGGGTTGGAAGATCTTGACGGAAAAACTCGGCAAGCGCGTGCAGTTGGTCGGGGACGACATCTTCGTGACCAACGTGGAGATTTTTTCCAAGGGCATCGCGGAAGGCATCGGCAATTCCATTCTGATCAAACTGAATCAGATCGGCACCTTGACGGAGACGTTGGATGCCATCGAACTTGCGAAACGGTCGGGGTACACGGCGATTATTTCGCATCGCTCGGGCGAAACGGAAGATACGACGATTGCGGATGTGGCGGTGGCGACCAACAGCGGCTTGATTAAAACGGGATCGTTGTCCAGAACGGATCGTGTGGCCAAATACAATCAGCTCCTTCGCATCGAAGATGAGTTGGGCACGGCGGCCGTCTACCGGGGCCGTGCGGCTGTTCCATCGAGGGCGTAACCATCGTGATCATTAAACCGAACCGTGGGCGCGACTGGCTGGATTGGCAGCGGAAGGTATGCTCTGCCGGGAAGTGGGTGGGGCTTGGTGCGCTGCTGCTGATGATGGGCGCGCTGCTGTTCGGAGAGATGGGGATCCCGCGGTACCTGCATTTGCGCGAGCACGCCGAGCAACTGGATCACGAACTGACTGATTTGCAGCGGTTGAACGGCGAACTGCGGGCCGATCTGGACCGGGTGCAGTACGACTCGACTAGGATCGAAGAACTGGCCCGGGAACGGTTGGGGTATGTGCGGAGGGGAGAGACGGTCTATCAGATGGCGCCGAACGGAGAAAAGGAACGGCCTTCCCCCGTCAAGACACCATGAAATTTGGAAGTGTGGCCATTATCGGGCGTTCGAACGTGGGAAAATCCACGCTCCTGAATCGCCTCTTGAAAGAAAAGATCGCGATTGTTTCCGACAAGCCGCAAACCACCCGGACGCGAATTCTGGGCGTGGCGCATGTGGACGGCGCGCAGATCGTGTTTCTTGATACGCCGGGACTTCATGAGCCGCGGCACCTGCTGAATCGCCGCATGGTGCGGACGACGCTGGATACCTTTGATGACGCCGATGTCTTGTATGTGGTCGTTGAGGCCACGGCCCAGCCTGGGCCCGGCGATCTGGCCGTGATCGAGCACGTCAAGCAGGCGGTCGCCAAGCAGGCGCGTCCGGTGGTGTTGGTCATCAATAAAGTCGATCTGGTGAACAAGGCACGGCTGCTTCCCTTGATGGAACAGTACCTGCGTCTCTTCCCGTGGACCGAGATCGTGCCGGTGTCGGCTCAGACTGCGGACAATACCGATCGGTTGCTGACGGTCACGGTGGCGCTGCTCGACGAGGGTGAGGCGACCTACGATGAGGACATGATCACGGATCAGTCGATGCGGACGTTGGCGGCGGAGTTGGTGCGGGAGAAGATTCTGCAACAGACCTACGAGGAGATCCCGCATTCGGTCGCGGTGGAGATCGAAGAGTTTGTGGAGACCAAGAAGCTGATTAAAATCGGTGCCGTCGTGTTGGTTGAAAAAGAGTCTCAGAAGGGCATTCTGATCGGCAAGCACGGTGAGCGGCTCAAGTTGGTCGGGACGGCGGCTCGAGAAGAGATGGAGCGGCTGTTCGGCGTGAAGGTCTTTTTGAAAGTGTGGGTGAAGGTGCGCGATTCGTGGCGAGAGGACGAACAAACCCTCGCGGAGCTTGGCTATTAATGATCTGACCGTTCAACCGTCGGAACCGACGCGACTCCCTGAAAAGGAGCCGCTCGGGAAAGATGCGTCTCGCGAGGCCGTGGCCGGCGGGCAGTCGAAGTCCGACGTGCGCCTGGTCTCCATTCAGCGGTTGCTGCGCCGCGGCGCCATCACGAATCTGGCGAAGATGTTGGCGCGCATGCACCCGGCGGACATCGCGAACGTCATCGACCACCTGTCGTCGTTGAAAGAAAAGCGCGAAATCTTCGAATTGGTGCGCGGAGACGTCAAGCGTGGCCAGGTGCTCAGTGAGTTGGACGGCGAAAGCATCACCTTGGTGCTGTCGGACCTGTTGCCCTCCGATGCGGCTTGGCTGTTGAAGGATCTGGGGTCCGACGACATCGCGCACATTTTAAGTGTGATTCCGAACGATCGCGCGAAGGACATCCTGGCGTTGATGCGGACGGAAGACTCTACCGAAATCGCCGACCTGCTCAAGTACCCGAAGGGGACCGCCGGCGGCATCATGACCACGGAGTTTTTCGCGCTCTCCGAGGATGCCACCGCGCAGGAAGCCATTCGCCGGTTGCAGCAGGCAACCGACGCAGAGATGGTGTTTTATATCTACGTGACGGATAAGGACGACCGGCTGGTCGGAGTACTGTCGTTGCGTCAGTTGCTGACCGTTCCACCCGCGACTCCGCTCAAGAACATTATGACCCGTGACCTGATCAGTGTGGCCGTGGACATGGATCAGGAAGAAGTCTCGCGTCAGGTGGCGAGCTATAACCTGCTGGCGATTCCGGTCGTGGAGCGGGATGGAAAGTTAGTGGGGATCATCACGGTGGACGACGTCGTCGATGTCATCCGTGAGGAAGCCACAGAAGACATGTTGAAGATGGCCGGGGCCATTGAAGAGGACACGATGTTCAAGTCCTCCAGCATGGTCGCCGCGCGTGTGCGCCTCCCCTGGTTGTTTACCAATCTCGTGGGGAGTCTGTTGTCCGGCATGCTGCTCTGGATGTTCCGATACACGATTCAGGAAGTGGTGGCCATTGTCAGCTTTATTCCCGTCATCGCCGCCATGGGGGGCAACGTCGGCCTTCAGTCCTCTACGCTCATCATTCGTGGGTTGGCCACCGGGATGGTGGAATTGACCGATGTCTGGAAGATTTTCTTCCGCGAAGCGAAGATCGCTTTCCTGATGGGCATCGCCTGCAGTCTGATGCTGACGATTGTCGGCTGGTTATGGCACCAGGTGTTCCTCGGAATGGTCGTGGGCGTGTCGCTCATTACGGCCTTTCTCGTCTCGACGAGCATGGCCACGGTCATGCCCATCGTCTTGAAACGAATGGGCGTGGATCCCGCCGTTGCGGCCGGGCCGTTTGTAACCACAGCCAACGATATCACCGGCATCGCCATTTACCTCACACTGGCGACGATTTTCCTCGAGCAGCTTCGCTAACGATGCGATGCCGACCCTTTCGGTTCCGAGCATGTCACGACGCAGGGTGGTGAGATGCCGCTGGTAAAAACGGCCGCGATCGTCCTGCATAGCCGGAAGTGGGGCGATGCCGATCGGATCGTGACGTTCTATACCATGCGACTGGGGAAACTGCGCGGAGTCGCCAGGGGAGCGCGGAAGCTGAAGAGCCGGTTGGGCGGGATGATCGAGCCGTTTACGCTCTGCCAACTCGATCTGTTCGAAAAACCTGGCGATTCGCTGTACCGGATTTCCCAGGTCACCATCGATGAGCCATTCTCAAAGTTTCGTGCCGATCTCGCACTTATGACGGCCGCCGGTCGCATGGTCAATCTTGTCAACGCCGTGATGGCGGAGGGCGATGCGGAACCGCGTGTCTTCGAGATGCTGGAATCCGGTCTACGTATGTTGTTGGAGAGTCGCGATGCCGCGTGGACGACGCTGCTTTTTCAGATCCGCTTGCTGGGTATGACCGGATTTCGACCCCAAACGGAACAATGTGCCACCTGCGGGCAGGTTCGTCAGGGGCCGCTTCCGCAATTTTCGCCATTGGCCGGAGGAATGGTCTGCGAACGGTGTGCGAGTCGGCAACCGTTCAGGTGCACAGTCCTGTCCCGTGGCAGTGTCGCGTTTCTTCATCAGGCATTGCAGATCCAGCCTGCACTATTAAGCCGGTTGCATGCGGCCGGGCAGGTGCGGGCCGAGGTCGAATCCGTCATCGAGAGTTATGTCACCGTGGTGGCGGGGCGTCGATTGCCGCCTGTGGATTTTTTAACCGGCGGAGGTTCCGCCTGAATGGGTTATCCGATGGCGGATGCCAGGGCTCGTGTCGTCGAACGGTGAGGGAGCGTGGATCGCTATGAGTGATGTGGTGCTTGAGCCCACGGACATGGAGTGGGTTGAGAAGGGTGTATTGAGCATTACGTGGAATGACGGCCACAAAGCCCGTTATCCGGTCCGGTATTTGCGGCAGCATTGTCCCTGTGCCGCCTGCACCGACGAATGGACCGGCGAACTGCGGTTGAAGCCGGATGATGTTCCGTTGGTGATCATGCTGCAGGATATCCAGCCGGTTGGACGGTATGCGTTTCAGATTACCTGGAGTGATGGGCACGATACGGGGATCTATTCGTACACGTTTCTTCGCCGGTTATGCCAGTGCGATCTGTGTCAGCCGGTGAAACCGGTGGAGCCGCGTTCCAGGCGGTTGCTGTAATCGTCACAACAACGGTCGTCAAGGACTGGGGAGGGCAGCGATGAGCATCCGTCGACTGATCGGTGTGGGGTGCTGGATGTGGATTGGCCTGCTCTCGGTGTCCTGTTCCAGCATGCCGTCGATCGATCAACAAAAGCAGTTGGTCAGATCGGGCGACTTTCGGATTCAACAGCTGACGCCCAGGGCTTTTGTTGAAACCTGGGGTGACCCCACGTACACGCATCAGCAGTTCACACACTTTTTCGGCATGCAGGACGGCCGATTGATTCCGCAGGCACGCCTGGCGCTGGGGGAGTCCCCGCAGGGGTGGGAAACAGGGTTGGCGGCAGGTGATGCGCTGTTCCTCGCGTATGCCGATCGTGGGTACTACCTGGTTTTTCTCGAGGGCGTGCTCGTGTACCATGAAGCGATGACCGCCGAGAAGGTGCATGCCGTCGGAAAGACCTGGAAGTACGAGTCTCAGTTCAAGACGCGACTGGAATCATCTCCCGGCCTGAAGTAGGTCCATATCCGCATATGGAAAGCACGTTCCCTCAACGTCCCCTCAACATCTGCATGGTTGCGTCGGAGGTCGTCCCCCTGGCTAAAACCGGTGGCCTCGCGGATGTCGTCGGCGCACTCGCCGTCGAGTTTGCCTCGCTGGGGCACGACGTCGCCGTGGTCCTGCCCGCATATCGACAAGTGGATATGCACGGGTATGAGACGGTGGATGTGTGCAGCCTCTCGATTCCAGCGGGAGATCAGTCCCTGGACGTTCGGATTCAACAGATACTCGTTCCAGCCTTGCAGGTGTCTGGGCTAGGACGCTTGCGTATTTTCGTCGTTCGATATGATCCGTTTTTCTCCAGGCCAGGCCTCTATCAAGAGGATGGTCGTGATTATCCGGACAACCTCGAACGGTTTGCTCTGTTTTGTCGAAGTGTCATGGAGCTGTTGCTGCACCTTTATGACAAGGAGCAGTGGCACACGGACCTGCTGCATCTCCACGATTGGCAAGCGGCACTGTGTGCGGTCTACTTGCGGACCTTGTATCACATGCGACCCGTACTGAGCCGGACCCGAAGCGTGTTGACGATTCACAATTTGGGCTATCAGGGATTATTCCCTCCGGAACAGTTCGCCGTGACGGGATTACCCAGCCACCTGTTTTCACCGGCTGCGCTCGAATTTTATGGGCGCGTGAACGTGCTGAAGGGTGGGTTGGTCTTCGCCGATCGTCTGACGACGGTCAGCCCGACCTACAGTCGAGAAATTCAGACCGCCGAATACGGATGTGGCTTGGAAGGGGTGATCACGGAGCGAAAGGCCGTCTTGTCGGGAATAGTGAATGGAATCGACGCGACTCTTTGGAACCCGAGGACGGACCGCTATTTGCCTGCTCCCTATACTCTTTCCGATCTCTCGGGAAAGGTTCGTTGTAAGCAGATGCTTCAACGTGAGTTGGGGCTGCGCCAACTCAAGGGGCCGCTCCTGGCTGTGGTCGCGAGACTGACCAGTCAAAAGGGCATCGATTTGGTCATCGACATCTTGCCGGAACTCATGGGGCTCAACGCACAGGTGGTGATTCTTGGGACGGGGGATCCGCTCTACGAAGCGCAGGTTCGGGAGTTGGGGGAGCGGTATTCTGGTCGCATTGCCGTCCGGAATGTGTTTGATGAGGGGTTAGCCCACCGCATTGAGGCCGGTGCCGATATGTTCCTCATGCCGTCTCGCTATGAGCCGTGCGGGCTCAGCCAGCTCTATAGTCTGCGGTATGGAACGGTCCCCATTGTGCGGAAGACCGGCGGTCTGGCCGATACGGTCGTGGGCTATACGCCGAGCGCCTTGAGAGAGTTGCGCGCCACTGGGTTTACATTTACGGATACCAACTCAGCTTCACTGTTGACCGCAGTGTTGCTGGCCCTTTCGGTCTACAGGAAAAAGGCGGATTGGCAGCGTCTGATCAAGGCAGGGATGGAGCAGGACTTGTCCTGGACCCGCTCGGCGTCGACCTATATTCAATTGTTTGAGGAACTGGTCGCCGGAGAAAGTCAACGGGCGTAGGAAAGATGTCGAGAACGAGGACGGACTAGCGGAGCGCTGCCTGCAAGGTGAGTGCGAGGTGAGAGAGTCGTTCCTTTGCTTGCGTGGTGTAGTACGAGTAGTCCGCTCCTCCATGGTTTTGCAGCACATCGCGAAATTGATCCATTGCCACATCCGGTTCGCCAGCGGACATTGCCAGATCTCCCGCATGCAGGCTGCATGATGCCGCCATGGCGCGCACATCAACTGCCAGGCGGGAGGCAGGTTCGCTGACCATGGACTTCAGCTTCTTCGGCAGGAGACTGTCGAGCGTTGATTGAGGAAGTCGAACCAGGCTCACCTCGCGCAATTTATTCGCATCCAGAAGCGCCGCCTGAGTCTCGCCGGTCGAGAGGCAATGCGTGTAGGTGCTCCAGACGTCCATGAACCGGACGTTGTCATAACGGACTGGGGTTGCGCTCGGACTGGACTGGCATCCGACGGTTGCGACCGTCATGGCCAGGGTTCCGACTAGGCTGATGATCCCCTTCCGCATGTGATCGAATCCTTCTCCAGAGCTCGGAACCGCTACCTGTTGTTCTCGTTCACATTGAGTACGCAAATGTCGGACCACAGGTGAGTTTTGTAAGATATTGAAATATAGCGAGTCTTTCCCACGGTTTTGGATGGGCCTGTCTCAATAATATCCCACTGTGTGGAATAGAACACGAACGATGCGGCTTCACTGTGGATGGACGGAGGCCAAGAGGGATTCTAGGCAAGTGTATGAGTCAACAGGGGAGGTAGTGAGGATGATCGGAGTGCTCAAGTTTGCGGCGCGTACCATCTAGCACGGAGAGGTCAGCATGGTGTAATACTCCCTAGCGAATCTTCGGTGGCGACTGAGAGTGTGCGCGTTCGTGGTCAGCGATGGGCCGTTGTCTTCCGTGACGGTTCTCGGTGAGTTCTTCGGTAGCTGAAGGGCCGCCACGATTCACCCACCCGTTCGCCACCGGTCCCTGTGTATCTGCGCTCAAGAGTCTAGACATCCTTTGAGGAAAGGTTCCTCCGCACATGAATTCGAGACAACCGCAGACCAAGACCCGTCAATTTCGAACGCTGCTCCAGTCTGAGCAGTTGGAGTTCATTTGCGAAGCGCACAATGGTTTGAGCGCAAAAATTGTGGAGGAAGCAGGCTTTGCCGGAATCTGGGCGAGCGGGCTTTCCATTTCGGCCCAGTTTGGTGTGCGCGACAACAATGAAGCCAGTTGGACGCAGGTACTGGAAGATTTGGAGTTCATGTCCGACGCGACGAAAGTGCCGATTCTCCTGGACGGAGATACGGGGTACGGCAATTTCAACAACATGCAGCGGCTCATCCGGAAACTGGAGCAGCGCAACATTGCCGCAGTGTGCATTGAAGACAAGCTGTTTCCCAAGACCAATAGCTTCCTGAAAGGCGATGCGCAGCCGATGGCTGACATGCAGGAGTTTTGCGGCAAGATCAAGGCCGGCAAGGATGCACAAGCCGATCCGGATTTTTGCATCATCGCGCGAGTCGAGGCATTCATCTGCGGGTGGGGGTTGGCTGAAGCGTTGCGGCGTGCTGAAGCCTACCACCAGGCCGGTGCCGACGGCATTCTCATCCATAGCGCACTCTCCGTCCCCGACGAGATCCTTGCGTTTAAGCGGGAGTGGGGCCATCGCTGCCCAGTCGTCATCGTGCCTACGAAGTACTATTCCACGCCCACGGACGTCTTTCGCCAACATGGTTTTTCCATGGTGATTTGGGCCAATCACATGCTGCGCGCTGCGGTTTCGACTATGCAAAAAACCGCACGAGCACTCAAGCAGAGCGAGAATTTGTTGTCCATCGAAGATAAGGTGGCCCCGGTTTCCGAAATTTTCCGTCTGCAGAATGCCGCGGAGCTGTTGGAGGCCGAGGAACGCTATCTGCCGCGGGGCGCTGAGGGTACATCAGCGGTGGTGCTTGCGGCCTCAAGGGGAGAAGAGTTGGGGAAATTGACGGAGGATCAGCCCAAGACGATGGTGAAAATTCAGGGAGCGCCGATTCTGTCGCATATCGTCGATGCGTACAATGCCGTCGGGATCAAAGACATTCTGGTGGTGCGCGGATACAAGAAAGACGCCGTGAGTCTTCCGAATTTGACCTACGTCGACAATACTGAGTTTTCAGAGACCGGGGAGTTGGCCTCGTTGTCGCTGGCGCTTCAATCGAGGAAGGGGCATTTCCAGCCGACCATCATTTCCTATGGTGATGTGTTGTTCAATAAGTATATCCCGCAGGCCTTGTGCCAGGAGCAGGATGACTGTGTGATCTTCGTCGACAGCAATTGGCAGGATCAAACCAGCTATGCGCGTTTGGGCGGATTTGCTGAATGTACCTTGCCGAATTCGCGCAAGGCGTTCAATGCGAAGGTCTATCTCAAGCAGCTGGGGAGTGAGGTTGCGCCCAACTCAATCCATGGCGTGTGGATGGGATTTCTCAAACTGTCTCCCGGCGCGGCCGCTCAGGTTGATACGCTTCTTGTGGAACTACTTGCCCAGCCGGGCAATCGGAAGGCTGGTATTCCATATTTGCTTCAAACGTTACTCAGGCGAGATTATCCGATTCGGGTGTTGTATACCGTCGGACACTGGCTGGATGTCAACAGCCTTGACGATGTGGTTCAAGCCGGTAACTTCTGAGGTCTGCCTGCCTTGGGCAGGAGGTGATTGTGCTTGAATAAAGTCAGCCGCGGATTCCCCAGTGCTCATTTTCACGCTCTTCGTGCGTTCAATTGTTGGAGATCATAGGGCATGATTGACCCGCAAACATTTATCAACTGCCTGCAGGAAAACAATGTCGACTTCTTTGCCGGAGTGCCGGATTCACTATTGAAAGAATTCTGTGCGTGCCTGGAACATGTAGCTCCATCCGGACAGCACGTCATCACCGCTAATGAAGGAGGCGCCGTTGCCCTCGCGCTTGGCTACCACCTCGCGACGGGAAAAACTCCACTCGTGTATTTGCAGAATTCAGGGTTGGGAAACATTATCAATCCCTTGTTGTCGTTGGCCGACGCCGAAGTCTATTCTGTGCCCATGCTACTCGTCATCGGTTGGCGAGGCGAACCGGGCGTTCATGATGAGCCTCAACATAAGAAGCAAGGACGTGTGATGCTCTCCATGCTTCAGGCCATGGAAGTACCGTATTTCATCTTAGGGCCGGAACTGGAAGCCTCGAATGCCGCGCTTGCAGAAGCTCTGGTCACCGTTCGGAGGACGAGTGCGCCGGTTGCGCTCGTAATCAAGAAGGGTACATTTCAGCCATTTTCTACTCCTGGACTAGCCAAGGCGGATTTTGAACTTTCTCGGGAAGCGGCCATTCATCAGGTGCTTGAGGAGTTGGATACTCGTGATATTGTCGTTGCGACGACAGGCATGGCTTCCAGAGAAGTGTATGAGTACCGAGTTCGCAAGGAGCAGGGGCATCAGTGCGATTTCTTAACTGTGGGAGGCATGGGGCATGCCGCTCACATCGCTCTTGGGTTGGCACTCCAAAAGCCTGATCGGTCCGTCTATTGCCTTGATGGAGACGGCGCACTCCTGATGCACATGGGAGGGCTTGCCATTGCAGGAGTGTTGAAGCCGCGCAATCTCAAGCACATTGTGTTGAACAATGGAGCGCATGATTCGGTTGGTGGGCAGCCGACAGTAGGATTTGCCGTAGATCTTTTGCATATTGCTCGTGCCGCCTCCTATGAGCAGGCGTTTCGTGCTCAGACATGCTCAGAGCTGAAGACAAGTATGCGAGAGTTGAAGCATTCAGGAGGGCCTAGTTTATTGGAGATTCGTGTTCGTCGCGGATCGAGGAAAGATTTAGGGCGACCGACGAGTACCCCGGTTCAGAATAAACACTCGTTTATGGAGTTTCTGGCCAACTAAGGTTTTGTTAGTGGGGGATGCCAAGCAACCTGCGCGAGAGTGCGCGGGGCGCTAACCTAACTGCGCAAGATTGCAGGTAAGGGCGTGTTGCGAATTGAGCTTGGCCCCAGCTCTCTCAGCTAAGTGCGTGGTCCCCGTTAGGAATTGATGTCAGGTTGGGACATCGGGCTGAGAAGGCTGAAATCGAATGACTGCGTCATCCCTTTGGGGATGGATTGGGCGGTCACTCCACTTTTATCGCGTACTGGTGTCTGGGGGCGCAGTATGGGTAATCACCAGCGAATGGGTGAGTCGTGGTAGCAGAAAATTTACTCGTAGCAATTCGGGCGGCTAGGTTGCCGTTGAGAGGCGGTGCAGTTTAGGAACGGAAGACTTGAACGAGAACTCCGGTTCGAGTGGTAGAGTTTGTTTTTCGCATGATGTGTTTGATATGTTCCTTCACTGTCTGTTCGGTAATTTTGAGAGCGTTCGCGATCTCCTTGTTTGTCCATCCTTTCGCGAGGTTTTCGACCACTGACTGCTCTCGATTGGTGAGCTGGAATCGTTCTTTAGCCTGGTCGGTACTGAGTTGCTGCCGTCGTCCCAATTCCTCTAACGTCACAACCAATCGCGCATATTGAATTCCGCCGCGATCAGGTAGGCCGAAGCCGCGAAGGAGCACGGGTTGGTTAGGATTGCCGGCGATTCGCTTGACCTCAAATTGTTCCCAGTCTTTTGCCTCGGTACGAACGTGAAGCGCTTTGATAATTTCAGCACAGAGTTCGGTAAGCACTGATGGAAGCACTCCTTGTGCCGCCTTGGCTGGGGAACCGCCGTTTTCCGCCATGTTGATGAGCTTTGACAGTTCTGTTGCCTGCCGATTCATATGAAGCAACTGCATGGAGGACGACAGCACAACAATTCCTGCGCCTGCACGCTGGTCGGCCAAGTTGTCTGTAGGTTCCTGAGAGGGGACAGCGTTGAGAGCCACGGCAATACTCCGTAAGGTTCGTAATGTCGCTAGACAATTGATCTGTTTCTGGTAACCTAAGGCATGTGAGCGTTACTAGTAATGCTACATAATACTTTCGAGGTAGTCAAATTATACTTCTGGGGGAGCTATCTGTACATCATTGGTATTGTTCGTCGAAGCTGGTACTTCTATACTTCTAAGCATCGGGAGGTGCCTTGATCGACCTGATTTCCCACTTTTCCCATTCGGCAACGAGTAGTTTCAGTATGCTGTCATGAATCTTGAGGTGGGCCCTATCCCGTCCACTGGTTAGATTAGAAATGTGGGCATCTTTTGTTAATACAAACAATTGGTTATGATTTTTCGCCATGAGTCTGATGCCGCGCAGCAGAGTCTTCCGACTGTAGCTCAAATATTTCAAGTCGGTCGGGCGAGCGAGTGGGATTCCGGTATCGGGTCAAGCGAGACAAGGGGCATGCCGGTCTAAGCACAAAAAAATCGAATCCTCAAGGTTCTAGAAGATTGAAGCTGCCATTCCTTTGCGCGGAGCAGCGGCATGTTGGATGGTGCAGAAGTCTTACGGTCGTGGCAAGTGGCTGGGTCGACTTTCCTCAGGAGAATTAAGTCATGAATGTTAAGGTATTACTTGGCGCAATTGCCCTTTCGGGGAGTGTTGTCGGTATCGCATTCGCTGACCAGGTAGATCAGGTGTCCAAACCGATTCTTGTCGCAGCCGCATCCTCGGCGACAGCTTCTTCCGGTATGCGTCATGGCGGGGAGGGTGCGGAAAAGTCTTCTCTTACCGTAACTCCGGACTACATCATGGGACCTGAGGATGTGCTTGAGATCACGGTGTGGAAAAATGCTGATCTGTCCAAACAGGTCCAGGTTCGGCCGGATGGAAGAATTTCACTTCCTCTCATTGGTGATGTGTCTGCTGTGGGAAGAACTGCTGCGCAGCTGACCGAGGAAATCTCTGCACGATTGAAGTCCTATATGGAGAATCCTACGGTCTCCATCCTCGTGCGTGAAGTCAATAGCTATCAGATTTACGTGCTCGGTGAGGTGAATGCGCCAGGAAAGTACCCCTTAAAGAGCAAGACCACGCTGCTGCAGGCGATTACGATCGCGCATGGATTTACTCAGGTGGCGGCACGTAACAAAATTGTCGTATTTCGCTTTGGGAAAGATGGTGAGGGGTTAAACAAAATCAAGGCAAGTTACGACGATATTGTGCTCAGAGATGGTTCTGATCAAAACATTGAGCTAAAGCCGGGTGACCAGATCGTGGTGCCATCAGAAACGATGGTAGTTTTGCCGACAAGATAGGGCGCAGTTGATCAATATCGCCCGAGTCATTTCGGAGCCTCGAGCTAAAGGAGTTGGGAAATTGAAAACTTTCGGTTGCAGATGGTTCCAGGGGGGGGTATGTATTGCTCTCAGTACTTTCCTGACTCTCTCGGGTTGCTGGATCGGCGGCGAGCAGATCGATTTCAACGTCACGTATATCCCACCGAATGAGTTCTTGCTTGGTCCTGAGGATGTGCTTGTTGTCAATGTATGGAGGAATCAGGAACTTTCGCGTGAAGTAATCATTCGTCCTGATGGGAAAATTTCGATGCCTTTAATCGGTGATGTTCAGGCAGCAGGCATGACATCAAATGTCCTGGCAAAACGAATTGCTGATGGATTGGCCGAATTCATGTCCAACCCCACTGTGTCTGTTCAAGTCAAGGAAGTGAACAGTTATTATGTCTATGTTCTGGGAGAAGTCTCAAAGCCGGGCAAGGTGCCTTTGAAATCCTATGCTACGGTGTTGCAGGGCATTTCGCTGGCTGGAGGGTTTACGACTTTTGCATCAAGAAATAAAATCCATGTTCTCCGTGTTGTGCCCAACGGTCAAGGCCAACCCAAGCAGGTCCAGATTCCAGTTCCCTATGAAGATATCATCCAAGGTAAAAATTCGGAGGGAAATTTTTTCCTCAAGGCTGGTGATGTCATTGTTGTGCCATAGCCAAGTTTTGAGGATGCGGAAATTCATTCTATCGGCTGTAGTCTTGGTCTTAGCAGGCTGGTTGAGCTTGTCAGATTCTGTTGCCCAGCAAGTCCGAGTTGTGCCTTCAATCTCGGTTCTAGAACAGTACGACAGCAACGTCTTCTTTACGCCGAAGTCACAGCTTGCGCCTGGGACAAAGGCAGATGATCTGATCACAATCGTAACCCCTCAGTTGAACTTCATGCAGGCTAATTCCCTCATGAAGGCGAACTTGTCTATTGGTGCGGTCGTTCAAAAGTTCGTAAATAACTCTGCTCTCGACAATGTGGGATTTAACGCTAGTGCCGGAATTGATCTTGCGCAAGCCGTGAACAAAGTTCTGCCGAGGATGCGAGCCTTTCGAATCTTTGGGACCTACCAGTACATGCCATCAGCACCAGCCTTCGGAGCAGGGGGCCTAGGTGGGGGTATGGGTGGTGGTGGGTTTAGTGGCGGCGGGTTTGGTACAGGCGGGTTTGGAATTGCTGGGCCGGTAGATTCAGGCCTGCTTACTCAGCGAATTCGGACTACCATGTTTAGTGCAGGTTTCTCAGACGCATACTCACTTTCCCCAACGACGGATTTTCTTACCAACTACACATATTCTCGGCTCAGCTTCGGTGGAGCTCTGACCCCGACTTCGACAGCAGTAGGACAGGCTCAGAACACGGTGTTTGATACGCAAACCCACACTATTTCAGCCGGTCCTACCTCCAAAATTTCTGCGGTTGACACCTTGACTGTTAAATATACGTTTACCCAAATGTCTCAGGGGCAATTTGGCGATTATACGACTCATAATGCCTTGCTTGGTTGGGGGCGGAGTTGGACCAAAGAGTGGAGTTCATCTATCAATGGAGGCTTGACCTTGGTCGAGCCCATTCCTGATGCATCTGCGAGTGGCGGCCAAAGACGAGTTCCGGCAACTATGGTGCCAACGGGTGGATTTGGCGTGACCTATGTTTCAGGCTCCTCGTTTCTTAGAAAGCTAGGTAGCGAGATTCAGGAAGCAACTGGTAGCGTTGGGGGGGCTGCAAGTGGTGGCGGCTTCCTTCCCATGCTTGCCGGTATGAACATGCCTGGGGGGATTGCTGCTCCTGGCTCCTACCGAATAACAATGATGTACAACCTTGGAGTGTTCCCAAGTTTTGTTCAAACTGCTGGGCCTATATATACGCATATGATCACACTGAGCAGTATGGCTGGAATAACGGCTAAGCTAAGTGGACAGGCTCTGTTCAACTATGCAAGAAGTAGCTTCACGTCGGATTCAATAGGAACAAATTTCACTACTTACGGTACAACCTTAGCCCTCAGTTACCTCATTACTCCCATGTTGACTGCCAGACTCAGTCACCAATGGCTCATGTTTGACTCTCAGGCGAGTGGAGTGGGTGCTGGGGATCTGGGATTCTCAAAGCAGGTAATTCTACTAGGGTTTACATATGCGTATGCACCCCGCGGGGATTTCTTTCGGGCTGGCGCTTTCTGGGAAGGTTCGTCTGGTGCCGCTTCGTCTGCCGAGTCAGGAACAGGTAAATCTGGAGCGGGAGGAGTGGATATAACGAAATGAACACGCGTACGTTGTCCCCCGAGGATTATTGGCGGGCAGTTGTTAGCCGCAAGTGGCTTGTCCTCACAACTATCCTCGTATCGCTGAGCATTGCGGGAGTGGTCTGCGCAGTGATGCCGAAGGTATATCTGTCCGCAACTAAAATGTGGTTTGAGGGGGCGAAGATAGAAGAGTCGATTGTAAGTGGCCCCAATCCGGCTGGGGGTGTATACACGCCAACTTTGGATGACAGGGTGATGGAGGTGCGCCAGTTTGTCATGGGGCGAAAAACGCTTGGCCAGATAGCCGGTGAGTTTGGACTTTTTGGGTACGAAAAAAGTCGTCCAGATGCGGCAGAGTCGGAAAATGCCATCCGTGCTATGCGCGGTTCTATCAAGGTTGAGCCCACCAAGGATAAATTGTTCATCACGCTCTCATTTTCCAGTGAAGATCCAATCATCGCCAGGGATGTCACGTCCCGACTGAGCGATCTTTTTATAGAAGAAACGCTCAAGGACCGTGAACGGGGAGTCGAAGCAGCGGAGGATTTTCTTGGGCTTGAGTTAAAGCATGCGAAGGCTGAGCTTGAAGCTAAGGAAAAGATAATTTCAGAGTTCAAGCAACAGCATTTGGGTGAATTGCCTCAACAAATTGACGCGAACCTGAGGAAGTTAGATCGTTTGCAGGAGGATATTCGGTCGCAAAATGAGCAGTCTCAGAGCCTGGCCAACCGTCTGGTTCAGCTTGATAAATCAATTAAGGATTATGAGGAAACGGGGGAGGTCGGTAGCGATTCGCCAACTGGGGCTTCCACAAAGAGAAATAAAGATCCACGGCTTGGAAGAATCAAGGAGTTAGAGCGGCGACTGGTAGAGCTCTCCTCTATGTATAAAGATACGTATCCTGATTTGGTGCAGGTTAAGGAGGAAATTCGAAAACTCAAGGAGATGACCTCTGCTCAGTATCGTGATTTGTTGCCGGATAGTGAGGCAGACGACGAACCGGTCGCTGCGAAGAAATCCAAACGAAAAGCGATTGATCCCTACCATGCTGACCTGTTGAAGCAGCGAGAAGATATCGTGCTTGAATTGGATGCCGTCAAGCGTCGTCAATCCCATATCGCGGGTGAAATTTCCCAATACGAACGAAGAGTGGAGCACACTCCCGAGCGAGAGCAAAGGTTGAAGACGCTGGAGAGAGACTATGAAAACCTTCAGAAGAACTATCAGTCGCTATTAGACAAGAAGCTTACTGCGGGCATGCAAAAGAGTCTCGCTCAGGGGCGAAAGGGAGCTAAATTTAGCATCGTGGATCCCGCATACACACCGGTTGTTCCCGTCGTCCCCAACATCCCCCTTATCCTGGCTGCTGGACTCGTGTTGGGTTGTGCCCTCGGATTTGGCGGTGCGGTCGGATTGGAATTGATGGGGCGAGGGTTCCGTTCTGCGGAAGAAATCGAAATTACTCTTGGCCTTCCAGTCATCGCCTCAATCCCCTTGTATGAAAGTGCATTCGGGGGTGCTATGCAGACCGTGAGAGCGCTTTCTGGAAAGAGCCGGGCATCTTCCCTGATGCTGCCTGGTGGTGTAAAGCAGGGAGGGGATGATGCGCCGGTCGTTGCTGGACTCCCTGCATCGTCTGGGAGGCAAAGAGGCCAGAACGGGCAGCTGCATAATCCCACTCCGGGATTGGAACTGGTTTCCATGTGGCGACCGCTATCGTTTGTTGCGGAGCAATACCGCGTCGCCGCCACCAGGCTTGAATTGATGACTGGAGATCGGAAGAGCACCGCAATAGTCGTCACGAGCGCCGTGATGGGAGAGGGGAAGTCCTCTACCGCTCTCAACTTGGGGTATGTACTTGCTAAGGACCTGGACCGCAGAACGATAGTGATCGATTGTGATCTAAAGCGCCCGATGCAGCATATCTACGCAGGAGTCTGGCAGCATCCAGGATTAGTTGAGGTCTTGCGAGGAACCAAAGCCATCGAGGATTGTGTGCAGCGGTTGGGGGAGTCAGGTCCGTGGATTCTCCCCGCTGGCTCGGTTGGAGATAACCCCGTGGGGCTATCTAAGATGCATCAGTTGGCTGATTTGGTTGCTGAGCTTAAAGAGAAGTTTGACTATGTCATTATCGACGCTCCGCCAGTCTTACCGCTTGCCGATATGCAAGTTCTTGCCAGCATGGGAGATCTTCTTGCCTACGTGGTGAAGGCAAGCATGACGGGACGCGATGTTGTGCAAAAAGCCCTTAAAGCTCTCGGTGAAAATGCCAACATTGGGATCATACTGAACGGCCTTGATGCCCATACCACTCCATATTACATGCAGCAGGAATACTACCGCGAAGCGCACCATGAACAGCTCAAGTAAGTCAGATCAGGAGACTCGCCTGGAGCCGTTGCTTGCTCGGCAACCGCTTGTTTCAGTGTCCGTCAGTTTCCCTAAGTTTACAAGGCGGGTTTTAATCCTTGGAGTTGGGCCTCTCGCTAGGGATCTGTGTCAAACCTTGCTAGCAAAGCGATCTGGCTTCACCGAAGTGGTTGGGTTTTTGGACAAGGACGCCAGTCGCGTGGGTGAGCGACTAGTGAATCCCAGTATTATTGGAACCTATGATCAATTGTTTGAGATCGCCGAGCGGTATCAAGTGCATACCGTTGCCGTCTGCTTGGAAGACCGGCGTGCGGTGCTGCCTGTTCAGACTCTTCTGGATATGAAGGCGATGGGTAGGGATGTGGTTGATGGTCACTATCTATATGAGGAGGAGTCCGGGCGGTTATCGATTGACCATCTCAAGCCTAGTGCGTTGATCTTTTCAACTGGTTTTCGCCGTCGTCTTCTCACAATGTTGTTGAAGCGAGCGTTAGACGTGGTCGTGGCGATTGTTGGAATTCTCGCATTGTTGCCTTTGGTCCTGTTGTTGTCTGTCCTTATTAAGGTGGATTCCGCTGGTCCGGTATTTTATCGGCAAATGCGAGTGGGATTGCGGGGCCGCCCCTACATGATTTGGAAGTTCAGGTCTATGCGTCAGGATGCTGAGCAGAGCGGCGCACGATGGGCTTCAAGTGAAGATCCCCGTGTATCAAGGGTTGGTCGTTGGATCAGAAAATGGAGATTGGATGAACTCCCCCAATTGATCAACGTTCTGAAAGGCGAAATGAGTTTAGTCGGTCCCAGACCTGAGCGACCGGTATTTGTTCAGGAGTTGAGGAATACCATCCCTTATTACGATTTGAGGCATACAGTTCGTCCAGGAATTACCGGGTGGGCACAGACTCGTTTTCGTTATGGCGCCTCGAAAGAGGATTCGCACGTTAAGCTGCAATACGACTTATTCTATGTCAAGAATCTTTCCCTAGCGCTGGATTTCCGCATCGTCGTTCATACCGGCAAGGTTATGTTTATGGGCGAGGGGGCGCGTTAGAGGGAGACATGCCTGATACAATTCCCAAACATTGCCTTTCATTCGATGTGGAGGAGCATTTTCAAGTCTCTGCCTTCGAATCTCCCATGAGGAGACGACATTGGGATCAATATGAAAGCCGTGTCGAAGGTAACACTGAACTGCTGCTGGAGCTATTGGGTAATAGACGAGTGCGTGCAACATTTTTTGTGCTTGGATGGGTGGCGGAGAGGTGCCCATCCTTAGTTCGTCGCATTGCATCAGAGGGACATGAAGTGGCCTCGCATGGGTATGCCCATGAACTCATAACTGCTCAAACCCCGGTTGTCTTCCGTGAGGATATTCGAAGAGCCAAAGGCATTCTGGAAAGTATCCTATCAAAACCCGTGTTGGGCTATCGCGCACCGAGTTTTTCTATTACAAAAGATACTATGTGGGCAACTCAAATTCTCGTCGAAGAGGGGTATAGCTACGATTCGAGCATATTTCCTGTGTTGCATGATCGCTATGGGGTACCTTCTGCAAATCCAGAGGTGCATCAATTGTTGACGGCGTCTGGTCTCCTGTGGGAAGTGCCCCCTTCAACGGTGAGGTGTCTAGGCGTGCGTGTACCGGTAGCCGGGGGAGGGTATTTCCGGTTGTACCCATATGCGCTGCTGCGAACGTTGCTGCGTAAATTGGAAGGTGAAGGCTCTTCCTTAGTTATGTATATGCATCCATGGGAGTTTGATCCAAATCAACCGAGAATGGAAGGCTCTGTGGTCTCACGTCTTCGACACTATATGAACCTTGATAAGACGCAAGATCGATTACGAGCGCTCCTCCAAGATTTTTCATTCGCGCCGATACGAGAAGTGTTTCCTCAAACTGCACAGCGCCGGGGTGTAGAAGTTGGTGCGGCCATCGGAGCGGGAGGAAATTCCGTCTCTGCAGCTTCATCGGATGTACTACGCAATTGAGGTTGGGACTCTGTTGTCATTTGCAGGAATGTAAGGACCTGCACTGCTGGTAGTGAAAAGTCTAAAGCTCCTGACTCAGTGTAGATGGATTCTTCTATCGTGTGAATTTTAGAAAAGCGTGTTGCAGCTCTTGGGCTAGTCAGCTTCTCTCCCATGCCAATCCTGTTTGTCTGTTTATTCATTGAGAACGTCCTTGACAGACGTACGACTATCTGCTCGCCATAAATCCATGGGGCATGGCTATGAGCAGCACATCTCCCAGAGGGACGGGCGTCTTTCTCGGTTGTGCTACTCTTGTAATGAGGTCATTGCCGGATCTGTCCCGGGAAGCGATATGGTAGGCAGTGGACCGAACCAACTGATTTATGGGCTGCGCAACGAGCCTGCTATCCCATTGTGACATCCTGCGATTTGGAGTGATCATGGAGTCTGCGGTAGCGCAAGAAAGTTCCTGTCCCTTGGTCATTGAGCCCCGCGAAGGGTATGTTCAGATTGGTTGGCGAGAGTTGTGGGACGCTCGAGAGTTGTTCTACTTTTTAGCATGGCGAGATCTTAAGACGCGCTATGCGCAGACTGCCATCGGGGCTAGTTGGGCTCTGATGCAACCGTTGCTTAGTACGCTAATTTTTACCCTTGTTTTCAGCTATTTGGCAAAAGTTCCATCAGATGGTTTGCCATATCCTCTTTTTGCTTTTGCCGCAATATTGCCCTGGTCTCTATTTGCACGAAGCCTGGAGCGGAGTACCTTAAGTGTAGTCACAGAGGGGGGACTGATTAAAAAGGTCTATTTCCCCAGACTGATCATCCCAATTGCTTCCACCTTCATCAACTTGGTGGATTTTGGCGTTGGGACGCTGATTCTGATCGGGTTGATGGTTTGGTATCAGGTGGTGCCGCAGTGGACGGTTGTCTTCCTGCCCCTGTTTGTGGGCGTTGCCTTGCTCGCTGCTCTGTCTGTGAGCCTTTGGCTTTCTGCACTCAATGTGAAGTATCGCGATGTTGCCTCCGTAGTCCCACTCATTACACAACTGTGGATGTTTGCCTCTCCTGTTCTCTATCCTGCATCTTTGGTTCCAGAATCTATTCGATGGTACTACGGCCTGAATCCGATGGCTGGGGTCATTGAGGGATTTCGGTGGACGTTGTTCGGAAAGACCGCCCCTGATTGGAGCATGGTCGGTGTGAGTTTGGCTGTGGTGATGGTCTCGTTGATGGGCGGATTGATGTTTTTTAGGAGGGTGGAGCGAACCTTCGCCGATGTAATCTAGATGAGCGATACTGCGGTCAGCGTGGAAGGTCTGTCCAAGCGCTATCAATTAGGGGCGACGCATGCCCATACGGGGTCGTTAGCCGGCGCGCTGGCCCAGGGACTCCGTCGGCTCGTTGGACGGCGCCCCGACGTCCCCGCATCGCCCCCCGACAGCCTGTGGGCCCTGCGTGACGTCTCCTTTGAAATCAAGAAAGGGGAAGTCTTCGGCGTCATCGGCACGAACGGCTCCGGCAAGAGCACGCTGCTGAAGATTCTCTCCCGTGTGACGGAACCGACCACGGGCCGTGCGCGCATCAACGGTCGGTTTTGCGGCCTGTTAGAAGTGGGCACCGGCTTCCATCCCGAACTGACCGGCCGCGACAACGTCTTCATGAGCGGCGCCATCCTGGGGATGAAACGAGAGGAGATCGCCCGCAAGTTCGACGAAATCGT
>JAEURX010000036.1 GCA_016788885.1 Nitrospira sp.
AGGGCCGATGTGTTTGATTACATCGAGCGCTTTTATAATCCGCGACGGCGGCACTCCACGTTAGGATATCTCAGTCCAATGGAGTTCGAACGACAAGCGACAGAAGCGTAGAAGGGTGTCAACGAAACCGGCAGCAGGCCACAGCGACACCTCCAGCAAAGGATCCTTCACCAGCTTTTGCCCACCTAGGAGCACCGTACCACCATTTCTAAAGCATTAAACTCGTTGGGAATCTGCTGATGCGCCGAGCTCTGATGAGGTCAGGTCTGTCATGGTCACACGTGTATTGGGTGTAGTTGCCAGTGGCAAGCAGGGTCTTCTTGATATGGTTCCCATTGTCGAAGCGAGACCTGATCTCAGATCTGCACATTGACCGTTCCCCACTCCATACGCTAGTCTCATGACTAGAATTCTGGTCTTTTACCCTGGAGGGCTACCCTGGCAAAAACCCTGTCGTTGTCGGAGGTCAAAACGCGCTTGCCTGAATTGGTGGCTGGCGTGCAAGAGCGCGAAGAGGAAGTCATCGTCACGAAAAATGGGCGGCCGGCTGCCATCTTGATCAATGTCGATGAATATACCCGGCTCAAAGAAACCTTGGATGTCCTGAGCGATCCCGGACTCATGAGCCAGATTGCCGAGAGCCGGGCCTTTTACAAAACCAAACACCACGGGCTCTCGTTTGAAGACGTATTTGGCGAACCACTCATGCCCGTTAAAAAGCGGCGTACTGCATGACTCCGTTTACGCCAAGCATTCCCCCGCATATTGCAGCGGTGATCCGGACGCTTCATCCCGATCTTAAACAATCGATCAAGTCAGCCATTCGCGCCATTGCCGCCAATCCCGAATGCTGCGAGCCGCTCCAACGCGAACTGAACGGGTTACGAAAATATCGCGTGCGCCGCTTTCGCATCGTGTATGCCGTTGAGCAAAAAAGACGCGTCATCCGTCTGATGGCCGTCGGCCACCGTCGAACTGTGTATGAAGAACTGACCGACCGGATTCGACGTGCGGCCCGAGGCTAGTAACGCTACGCAGGAAGAAGTCGCCAGATCGCACTAGCGAGACTGCAGGGCATCCAGGAAGCTGTCACCCCAGGGTAACCTCGCCGCTCCCAACGCTTCACCGATCGTCTGAGCGAGATCGGCAGCAGTGCTTCTCGTCCCCAGGTTGACGCCGCGGGCGAGACGCGGACCGGTCACCAGGCAGGGCACGTACTCGCGCGAATGCCCGGGATTCGGCCTGGCACAGTCGAATCCGTGATCGCCCGTGATGATGAGCACATCGCCGACCTTGAGATGTTCTTGCAGGTCGCGCAACCGCCGATCGACGTGTTGCAGCGTCGACACGGTGTCCTGCAGATCGGGGCTCATGATAGGCAGGTTTGCGTAGATCAAACCGCGAGGCGCCTTGCTGAACATGCCGATGACTTCGTCCATGACGGCAGGGGTCTGAAACAGAGGCACCGATCTGGTGACGCCGCGCCCGCTGAAGAGATCGCCGACTTTTCCTACCCCGAACACCAGTTGGCTGGCTTGACTCAAATGATCCAGCAGGGTCAGCCCCGCCGGTTCCACGGCAAAATCCCGGCGACGTTCGGTGACGGCAAACCGCCCCGGTTGCCCGACAAACGGACAGGCCACCACGCGAACGACCGGCATCGTCGCCTTGAGCCGCCGTCTGGCTTCGCGCGCCAGTCGATACAATTCCTCCGGCGGAACGACCTGCTCGTGGGCAGCCAGCATGATGGTCCCCGCCGTATCGATCCACGCGATGGGCATACCGGATTTTTGATGCTCGGCGCCGAATTCCGCAATCGGCTCCAGATGAACCGTGCGACAATTCCCCAGCGTCTTTTGTCCCAACGCGGCTTCGAGCCCGGAGGCCAATTCACTCGTAAAGGTCTCAGAGGGACGCGGGCCGTCTTCGATCACATAGCCGGCCAATTCCCAATGTCCGGCCAGCGAGTGTTTGCCCTTCGTCGTAAACCCCAACATGCCGTAGCAGCCCTCGGGCTGAGCCATGGGGCGGATGCCTTGAAACTGGCCCAGGAGACCGAGGCCGAGTTGTTCGAGATTTGGGAGAGTCAGTCCCTTGGAGATCGCGGCCAGCCGCTGCAGCGTATTACAGCCGGCATCGCCATATGATTCAGCATCGGGCAGGGAGCCGATGCCAAACCCATCCAACACTAACAGTACGATTCGCGTCATCATCGAGGCACTATATCAAATCCGGCGGAACGAGCAAGCCAATCTCACCGTCCGGCATGGCCCGGTTTCTTGACTGCACACAGCGCGCTGCGGCTCATCGATTGCCGGACTGTTCCGCCCGCCATTCGGCCAGGATCTTCAGACTTGCGCTCGTGCCGATGCGATCTGCTCCCGCTTCCAGCAACGCCCTGGTCGACTTCCAGTCTCGAATGCCGCCCGATGCCTTGACCTTTGCCCTCCCCGCCACGGCCTCTTTCATCAGCCGCACATCCTCCACCGTGGCGCCGGCCTGATTGAATCCCGTCGAGGTCTTCACATAGTCCATGCCCGCCTCGACGGCCAGACGACATGCTGTCAGTTTCTCTTCGCGGGTGAGCAAGCAGGTTTCCAGAATGACCTTATGGTTGACGCCCGGCGTGGCTCGCACGACCGCCGCCATATCCTGCCGCACGAAATCATAGTCGCCGGATTTCAGGCGGCTGATGTTGATGACCATGTCCAGCACTCGCGCGCCATGCGCCACCGCCTCGATTGCCTCCGTGACCTTCGCATGGGTCGAATGCCCGCCGAGCGGAAATCCGATCGGAATGCCGACCTGCACCGCCGTGCCGGCGACAGCCGCGACTGCCTCATCGACATAACAGGGCGGCACAAAGATCACGACAAACCCTTGCTCCTTCGCCTCGGCACAAAGCCGCAATACGTCGGCCTTGGTCGCCTCCGGCCGCAACACGGTGTGATCCAGCAGGCCAGGCAAATTCTCGTTCCACGACACAAGTCCCATATCCCTCTTCCTTTCAGATGGTGAATCTCGATGGTGCGAATGGTGTAGTGAGGCGATGCGTCGTGCCGAAGCAGATGCGAAAGATCACGCGCCGTGGGTGACAAGGCTGCCTCGCGCGCGCTTACGGAACGGCTGCTTCTGATATTTTTCCACGGCTTGATTGTGTTCGGCCAGCGTGGAGGAGAACTGATGGGTTCCATCGTTGCGCGACACGAAGTACAGATAGGACGCCTGCGCCGGGAACAAGGCCGCACGGAGCGAATGGGCTCCGGGGCTGGCAATCGGTCCCGGCGGCAGTCCCTGCACGCGATACGTGTTGTAAGGGCTCATGACGGATAAATCGCGTTTGTGAATGTTGCCGTCAAACGCCGGGAGCCCGTAGATGACCGTCGGATCGCTTTGTAAGGGGATCTTCTTTCGCAGCCGATTGTGAAACACCGCCGCGATCAATTCGCGCTCTTCCTTGGAGCCGGTTTCCTTCTCAATCACCGACGCCAGCGTTAACACTTGGTGCAGAGACAACTTCATGCGCACCGCTTGTTCCTGCAGGTCGGCGCTCCACACCCGATGCAGGCCGTCGACCATCGCTTTGATGACATCACGGGCTTTGGCCTGGCGAGGAAAGGAATAGGTCTCCGGAAATAAATACCCTTCCAGTGAATCGGCCTCAATTCCAAGCGTCGTGATGAATGGGCGATCACGGACCAGCTTCGAGAATTCCTTGACATCGGTCACCTGCTGTCCCGCCAGTACCTCGGCGATTTGCACCAGGTTGTACCCTTCAGGGATTGTGACCGGATGCAACACGACTCGCCCAGCCCGCAGCTTCTCCAAGATGGCTTGCGACGCCATACTCCCGTCTAACTCGTATTCACCCGGGCGAATTTTTCGATCGACATCCCGGCTTTTGCCGAGCAGGAGAAATGCCCAGCGGCTGCGAATCAGTTGCTCGCTTTTTAAAATCGCCGCGACCTGTTGAAACGTACTGCCGTCGGGAATGACGACGATTTTCGAGGGAGGTTTAGGAAGCCCGCTGACGACGGGACTTTGAGCCCAGCGTAGCGTGAGAAACCCCGAGATGGTCAGGAGTATCATCGCCGCCAGCACCAGTCCTGCAATCAATCTCTTCTGCATTCTCGACTCGTGGTTCGTCAAAAGACCAGCGATCGTCGTCCTCGGATTGGTTCAGGGCCTGCTCCTGGCCGGACGACGGCTTCTCTAAGCTCGCAAGGTAACTCTGAAGCAGAATGGCGGCGGCGATTCGATCGACGATGCCTTTCCGCTTCCGTCGCCCGACATCAGCGGCGATCAATAGGTCCTCCGCCGCGCAGGTCGTCATCCGTTCGTCCCAGGTCACCACGGGGACCGACAAGGCCGGTTCGAGCAACTGGATGAATTCCTCGACCACCTTGGCAGCGGGACCGCTCTCCCCGTCCAACCGGAGCGGCAGGCCGACGAGCACCTTGCCGACCTCGTGTTCGCGCACTAACTCCTGGATATGCCGGATGTCGGCCTCGGGATTGCGCCGGTAAAACGTCTCCAACGGCTGGGCGGTCCACCCGAGCTCATCGCTCAAGGCAAAGCCGATCCGTTTGGAGCCGTGATCGATCGCAAGAATCCGCTGGCCCTTCATCAGTCTACCCTTCCAAGGCCTTTTGGACCAACCCAAAAACTTTTTCCAGCGCCGGATTCAGCCCGTCGGGATTTTTTCCGCCGGCCTGTGCCATCTCTGGACGCCCACCTCCGGTGCCGCCGACTTCGATCGCCATCTCCTTGATCAATTCACCTGCCTTCAAGCGCCCCACCAGATCCTTGGTCACCACCACGAGCAACGACACCTTACCGTCGTTGGCCGCACCGAGCGCCACGACGCCGCTCCGGAGTTTGTCACGCAGTTGATCGGCAAGTGCCCGCATGCCGTTCACGTCGAGGCCGTCCGTGCGTTGCGCGTGAACATTCACGCCGTTGATCTCGCGAGCCTGGGCCTGGGTCGACGACGTGCTCGCCATCTTGAGCTTCACGTCCGCCAGTTCCCGCTCCTTATCCTTCAACTGCTCGCTTAACTTCCGGGTGCGGGCCACGACTTCAGCCGGAGCGACTTTCAGGAGATCGGAGAGCTCCCGCACGTCCGCCTCCAGCCGCTTCAAGGAATCCAACGCTCCGCTGCCGGTCAAACATTCGATCCGGCGCACTCCCGCCGCCACTCCGGATTCAGACACGATCCGGAACAATCCGATTTCGCCCGTGCGCCGGCAATGGGTGCCGCCGCACAATTCCTTGCTGAAGGTGTCGATCTGCACCACCCGTACCTGGTCGCCATACTTGTCGCCGAAAAAGGCCAACGCTCCGCCGGCCACGGCATCCTGCACCCCCATCACGGCCGTTTGCACCGGTTGATCCTGGCGGACCTGCTCATTGACGATCGCTTCGATCTCGTCGATGTCACGAGACGACATGGGCCGGAAGTGGGCAAAGTCGAACCGCAGGCGATTCGGCGCTACCAACGAGCCGTACTGTTTGACGTGCGGCCCCAGCAGATCACGTAACGCGGCATGCACTAGATGGGTGGCGGTATGGTTACGCGCGGCATCCTGCCTCGTGCGAGAATTCACCGAAAGCTGCAACCGCTCGCCCGCACGAATGGAACCCGACGTCACCACGCCCTTATGCACGATCAATGTCGGCACCGGCCTGGTGGTTTCACGAATCTCCACGCGACCATCGGTACCGGTCAACACGCCCTGATCGCCGGCCTGCCCGCCGCCTTCCGCATAAAATGGCGTGACATCGAGCACGAGTTCGATTTCATCGCCCTCTCGGGCTTCCTTGATCAGGCGATCACCCTGAAGAAGCGCCTGCACCACGCCTTCGGAATCCAACCGTTCATACCCGACAAAGGCTGTGGTTCCGACACGAGTCGCCACGTCGCTGAGGACCGGCCTCGCCGTTTCATGCTCGAAGCCTCCCGTTTTTCTGGCGCGTGTCCGCTGCTCTTCGATGGCGGCTTCAAAGCCGGTTTCGTCGAGGGTGATCCCTTGCTCACGGCAGGCTTCCGCAATGAGGTCCATCGGGAACCCGTACGTGTCGTACAATTTGAAAATCTCCGTCCCCTGCAGCACCTGCTGCCCCGACGCTTTCACCTTCGAGATCATGTCGTTCAGGATCGGTAATCCTTGATCGAGTGTGGCGATAAAGCGCTCCTCTTCGCCGCGCGTGGCTTCTGCCACCGTACCGGCCGCGTGCCGCAACTCGTGATAGGCCTCGCCCATCTGATCCACGACCGTCGCTGTCAGCTCATGCAGGAATGGCTCGGTGATGCCCAGCAACCGACCGTGACGGGCCGCGCGCCGAAGAATTCGCCGGAGCACGTAACCCCGCCCTTCATTCGAGGGCAACACACCATCGGCCATCAGGAAGGTAATCGCCCGGAGGTGATCGGCAATCACACGCATGGAACGATCCGCCTGCTCCGCTGCTCCGTATTCAGCCCCGGCGCGACGTCCGATCGCCGCCAACAATGGTGTGAACAAATCGCTGTCGTAATTGCTGAGCCGGCCCTGGGCCACCGCCGTGAGACGTTCGAGTCCCATGCCGGTATCGATGCTCGGCTTCGGGAGCGGATTGAGCGTGCCTGCGCTGTCGCGGTTGAACTGCATGAACACCAGGTTCCAGATCTCAATGACCCGGTCCCCTTCACCGTTCGGCGTGTCGTCGCCGGGGACCGATGGTCCCTGGTCGAAGTGCAGTTCCGAGCAAGGCCCGCAGGGGCCCGTGTCGGCCATCTGCCAGAAGTTGTCCTTCTCGCCACAACGCACGATGCGGCTCGGGGAGACGCCGATCTTCCGCCACAAACGATCGGCTTCATCGTCTTCGCGGAAGATCGTGATCCACATCCGGTCTTTCGAAAGTCCGACCACCGACGTGAGGAACTCCCAGCCGAATCGGATGGCCTCCTCCTTGAAGTAATCGCCGAAGGAAAAGTTCCCCAGCATTTCGAAGAAGGTGTGATGGCGTCTGGTGTAGCCGACATTTTCGAGGTCGTTGTGCTTTCCACCGGCACGCAGACACTTCTGCACGCTCACGGCTCGCTGATAGGCGCGCGTTTCTTCACCCAGAAACACCCGCTTGAATTGATTCATCCCGGCGTTGGTAAACAGTAGCGTCGGGTCGGCCTGGGGAATCAAGGGCGCGCTCGGCACCGCCCGATGGCCCTGCTGTTCAAAATACTGGATGAAGGCCCGCCGCAGATCATTTACAGGTTGGCTCATAACTCGTCTAACCCCGTCTCCCAGTCGACTTGCGTGACTTGCTGAATGGTGTCGTCATCAAACCCACGTTGCCGCAACAATCTCACCCATTGTAGAGGGCGTGTACTCGCCGCACGCCCTTCCAGCGCCCGGCAGGCCAATTCCTGCTCGGAAATCGACCGGAAGGCACTCTGTAAGGCCCGCTCCGCCACCGGTTCTTCGAAGCCTCGACCGAGGAGTTCCAACTTCAACCGCTCACGCCCCATCGGACGTCGCAAGAGCCTGGCTTCTGCCCAGCGCGTGGCAAAGGCCTGGTCATTGAGATAGCCACGGCGCTCCAGCTCGCGTACAACCTCGCGCCTCTGCGCCGGGCCTGCCCCTTTTCCCTCAAGGTATTGATCAACCTGCGATGCGGTCCTTTCGGCACGGGCAAGATACCGGATCGCCATGGTCAGGAAATCCGGCTGCGACTCCCCATGTCGTCGTTCACCGCGGCCGGCCGGCATACCGATCCCTATGTCGTCGCTCTCGCACTCTGGCCGCGCTTGTCGTCCTGGCGGCTCTCAATCTTTCGCTCAGGCTTCTCGTCCTTGGCATCAACCTTCTTGTCGGCCCCCCGCAGTGGCAGCCCGGCGAGTTCGCGCACTTTTCCTTCGATTTCCTTGGCAATGGCTGGGTTGGTCTTCAGAAAATCGCGCACGGCTTCGCGCCCCTGTCCCAACCGTTCCCCTTTATAGGAGTACCAGGCGCCGGCCTTTTCCACCACGCGCTTCTCCACTCCCATATCGACGATCTCGCCCGACTTGGAAATCCCCTCGGAAAACATGATGTCGAATTCCGCCTGCCGGAACGGCGGGGCCATTTTATTCTTGACCACCTTCACCCGCACACGGCTCCCGGTGACATCCTGTCCATCCTTGATCGACTCGATACGGCGAATATCCAGCCGCACAGACGAATAGAACTTCAACGCGTTGCCGCCCGTTGTGGTTTCCGGATTGCCGAACATCACGCCGATTTTCATGCGGATTTGATTGATGAAGATCAGGGTCGTCTGGGACTTCGCGATCGCCGCCGTCAATTTGCGCAACGCCTGCGACATCAACCGCGCCTGCAAGCCCATGTGGGCATCACCCATCTCGCCTTCGATTTCAGCCCTGGGTACCAACGCCGCTACGGAGTCGACGACGATGACATCGATCGCCCCGCTGCGCACGAGGGTTTCCGCAATTTCGAGGGCCTGCTCGCCGGTATCCGGTTGAGACACGAGCAAGTCGTCGGTATGCACACCCAACTTCTTGGCATAGGTTAAATCCAGCGCATGTTCGGCATCGATGAAGGCGGCGACCCCGCCGGCCTTCTGCGCCTCGGCGATCGCATGCAAGGTGAGGGTTGTTTTCCCGGACGACTCCGGACCAAAAATTTCGACAACCCGTCCGCGCGGGAATCCGCCCACGCCGAGCGCAATATCCAATCCCAGGGAACCGCTCGAAATCGCCGGCACGTCCGCCGGTCGACCCTCGGTTCCCAACTTCATCACCGCGCCCTTGCCGTATTGTTTTTCAATCTGAGCCAGGGCCAGGTCCAACGCGCGCTTCTTCTCGTCTTTTTCACTCATTCGACACTCCTCCTCGCAACATGACTCGTGAAGTGGGCTGGTCTCACATGTCGTCGAGACAACGCACCAGCCGACCATGAGTTGACTAGGCGCCAACCGGACCAGACTCAGACCAGAAAAGCAGACAGAACATTGGAGTATACCGGACTTAGACGGAAGAAGCCTAGCCCGCAAGGGTCCGCTACCAATCTCGAGAGACAACAGACCCAGGTCCTGTTCCGTTGTGAATCGTGCGAGACACGTGGAGAAAAATCACCGCGCCGCATGCCTGTCTCCGCCACTGACGTCAAAAATCCCGCAGCGTTCCGTCATAGCCGCCACGGCAACGACGAGAGGGGACATCACCAGGCTGGTGTCTTTCCGCGTGGACACCTAGCCGAGACCTGACACGTAAGTCTATGAAAACACTGCTGAGACTGACGCAATTCGGCACAAGGATGGTCGGCTAAAGTCGCAGCGCGTACAAACCGACATTCTTGGTGAGAGACAATGCGTTTGGCACCAAGATTGCTCCTACGCTGCAGTGGTTGATCATCTCACACTTGATGCAGGAGGCCCCCATGCCACAACAGCACATGGATGACCGATCCGGACAGTCTGCCTCTCACCCCCAGGAGCCCATCGTACGCGCGCCACGCGACCTGACCTATGACGAAAAGAAAGCCGCCGAGGCAGCCTTTCGGGGCGAGCCCTTCAACCCCGCCTGGTCCGTCGCTGCGGCAGCCGTGTATGAAGGCATCGTCTCGGCGATGTGTCGCATGCAGGTGGCCGCGTTGACTGATATGGAAGCCATTCCTGTCGCCGAGGAATGCCTCACACGGTAAAGGAAGACCGGCGCCCGTCACCCCACCGGCTTGACCTGAAGGTAGCCGCGACCTCCGGTGGTAGGGCTAGCTCATCGAGCTCAGTGGACACTCCCACAGCTTCGTATAGACCGAGCCGGCCTGCCGCAACCGACTTTGCATCATGATCACCGTCTTGATCGCCAACCCGCTGTTCGCCAACGACTGATCCAGCGCCCTGCTCTCCGCCAAAAGCTGCCCAACCTGCCGCTCCCCTTCCTTGATTCGTGCCAACGTCAGATGCGGACTGAACGGCCGCACTTCCGCCGCCAGATTCACTGCTCTACAGACTTCTTCGATGTCTCGATACAACGCCTGCAACCGTTCTCCCTCAAGCCCCTGCTCCCAACTCTCAGGCGGCCCTGCCCACAGCACTCTCGGCTGCTGAAGTCGGGGAAACGTCCCCAGTCGTGAGAAGGGAACCTGGATGGTTCGATGCCTAGCCACCACCTGCGCCACCGTTGCATGGAGCGACTCGATCACTGCTTCCGGCGTCTCACCAAGAAACCTCAACGTCAAATGCATCGAGGCAGGCTGCACCCAACTGATCCGCGTGCGCCGATCGACCGTTCGCTCGAGCCGTCGTCTCAGATCCTGCTGGATCACCGACAGGGCCGCGCGGAGTTCGGGTGATATCTCAATGGCGAGAAAGGCTCTGATCATGTGAGTCTGTTCTTGGTCAACCAGCGACGCAACAGATCCAGCGCTGCCTGCGACGAGCGTTGTTTGATGACGTTGCGATCTCCCCCGTGAAACCGGAACTCCTTCGTCATCACCTGCCCAGCCCCACCGTCGAGCCCTACATACACCAACCCCACGGGCTTCGTGTCCGTGGCCCCGCCCGGCCCGGCAATGCCGGTCACACTCAGTCCGACAGACACGCCGCTGCGCTCACGGATACCACGAGCCATGGCTGCCGCCACTTCGGCACTGACCGCTCCATGACGATCAATCAGTTCCGATGGTACCCCCAACAAGTCCACCTTCGCGCGATTGCTGTAGCAGACCACGACCCGATCCACATAGGAGGAGGAGCCCGGTACCTGCGTCAAGCGATGGCCGATCAATCCTCCAGTGCAGGACTCGGCCGCTGCCAGCGTCATCCGCTGCGTGGTGAGCAACTCGCCGACCACCGATTCCATCGTGTCCGCTTCTTGTCCATACACGATATCGCCGAGCCTGCTCTTGGCCTCATCAAACGACCGCTCAAGCGCAGCAGTTCCCTCCGCACCGGCCGGTCCTGTCAGCGACACCATCACTTCCATCGGCGACGCGTAGATTCCCAACTGGACCGGACTGCCTGGTGGCAGCAATCCTTCAAGCTGTTGATCCACGACCGATTCCGGCACCCCCGCCGTATGCAACACCCGCCGCATCATCGGTGTCGCCGGTCGCACCTTCTGCGTGGGCATCCAGGCCTGCAGGCGCGGCACGACCCCATCTCGAAGCATCGGCTCCATTTCACGCGGGACACCCGGAAGGGCGGCAAAGAACGTCCCGTTCCACACGAGGACGAATCCCGGCGCGGTGCCGACCGGATTGGACACAATATCCGCTCCGGACGGAATCATGGCCTGTCGGAATTGCGACTTCGTCGGAGTCCTGCCCCACTGAGCCAATCGAGCGGTCATCTCGTCCAGTGCGGCTTTTCGCCGGACCAAGCGATGGCCGGTGGCCTCCGCAACCGCTTCACGCGTCAGATCATCGACGGTCGGCCCCAACCCGCCCGTAATGATCACCACCCTGGCGCGGCGGGCCGCGGTTTTCAGGACGGCCACCATGTCCGGCAAGTCATCGCCGACAACCGTCTTGTATCGGAGCTCAACCCCGCATGTGGCGAGGCAATCCGCAATATACAGAGAATTGGTATCCACCCGGCCGCCAAGCAACAGCTCGGAGCCGATGGCGATGGTTTCAGCCGTCCAGGCTTTGGGCTTGGTCATGCAAGGTCAACCTTTGTGAAGAGCGTTGGCGGGATCGTCACATTATTCGATATGGGCGAAATCGAGTTCGAAGCTGACTTGGCCGCCGCCGGATGGAAACACGGTGAGCGTCGTCTTCGCGCGCGGGTCCAACTCTGCATAGGGGAATTGCGCAATCACCTTTGCCCGATAGGCAGGCTGTTGGGGCCACACCGCCGTGCGATCTCCCCTCGCATCAAATCGAACCGTAGAAGGCTTCACGGTCCGGCCGGCCTGTTCCAGAACCACATAACTGTCAGCGGCGAAATTGATCCGGTCCCCATAGAGCACTACATTGACGAGCAGGTTCTCGTTCGCCATCACCTGGGCGATGTCCTGTTCCGTTGGGGACAAGGCCCGTAAGCGCAAATGATTGGCCATCACGAGCAAACTCCCGAGCTTGGTCATGATGAAACCACGGGGAGCCAGATCCTTTTCAGAACCGAACCAGACGTGGAGTTGATCGGGCGCAATGCCCTGAGCGGCGGCGGCTCGTCCACGTTCGACCGTGGCAGAAATCTGTCCAGGAGTCGGCTGGATCTCGATGCCATGCAACGGCGTGGGCGCACTGACGCCTGCCGCAATCAGCAGGCTCCACAGAAACGGGAACTCGGCCACCCATTTCCGAATGCAGCTCATCCTGTGCAGGCAGTAACAGATCAATGCCGGCCTGTCAATTCTCGCCCAAGGCACGGTGGACTCTGTTGACAGCCCTGGAGACGAAATGCTAAAGAGCTAGCTCTTATTCTTTTACATTATCAAGAAGTTGCCTGGAGGGTTCCTCATGTCCAGCCCCGAACAAGCGGCCCGCCGCCAGTACGTCAATTTCACATTCTATAAGGTTGATCCGGCGTGGCGCCGCCTGCCCGAAGATGAGCGCACACGCGGAAAGCAGGAATTCCTCCGCGCCGTGGAGGAATACCAGGGCAAAGTACTCGTCATTGCCTACACGACGGTCGGCATTCGCGGCGACTGCGATTTGATGCTCTGGCGTATCAGCTACGAACTTGAACTGTTCCAGGAAATGAGCACGAAGATCCTGGCGTCCGGATTGGGCAAGTATCTGCTCAACCCCTATTCGTACCTGGCGATTACCAAACGCTCCATTTACGTCGATAACCACACCCACGAGAACCAGGAAAGTAAGCGGCTGACCGTGGTCCCCGGCAAGGCCAAATACATTTTCGTCTACCCGTTCGTGAAGACCCGCGAATGGTTCCTGCTCACCAAGGCTGCGCGTCAGGGCATGATGGATGAACACATCGAGGTGGGGCACCGCTTCCCCTCGGTGAAATTGAATACGACCTACTCGTTTGGTCTCGACGATCAAGAATGGGTCGTGGCGTTCGAGACCGACAAGCCGGAAGACTTCCTGGACCTGGTCATGGCACTGCGGGAAACCGAAGGTAGCCGGTACACCTTGCGAGATACCCCGATCTTCACCTGCATCCGCAAGAGCCTGAAGGAAACGCTAGATACGCTGGGTGGCTGAGATCGTCTCACAGCCCGAACGGTATACACGGCCTTCGATCCAGTGATCGAGGGCCGTGTGCGTTTCGCCCGGTAATCCATCGGACCACCGCATCCTCACATCCATGTCAGTTGACGCTCAGACTCACCCGGCCTCTGATCGCCGCGCCGCCTTTTACTCAGTCATGCTCCCCGGACTGGGCCAACTGCTTCGCGGAAGGATTGCAGCCGCCGCTTTTTATGGCCTCATCACAGTTCTGCTCATCATCCTGAGTGTGGCTCTGGGACGAGTTTCCGGTCGAGCCGCGGAAGTGTTTTTTTTCATGCTGTTGGCGCTTCCCTGGTGGGCACTGCAGAGTTACGACGCCGCACTCGGACCGGCCGCGTCCGGCTTCGACTTCATGAGAACCGGCCGCCAGGCATGGGCGGAAGGGCATGATATCCGATTTCTCGGCCTGCTCTTTTTGATCAGTGCCGCAAACGACGCCATCATCATCGCTCAAAACCCCGAGTATCTCTTACCGTTTTTCTGTACAAAGTTGGACGGTGCGGCGGGCTTCGTGACCAAAGCCCTCTCACCATTCCTCCATACCTGGGTCGGGTACGGGTTTTTGCGCCTCAAGAAATGGTCGCTCCTGGTGTATCTAGTGTATGCTGCCTACGGCACCACCAACGCACTCGTCAACCTCACCTGTTTCGGACCCGGTCGAATCCGGAACACGCTCTTGATCGCTTTGATCGCTTTCACCAGTTACATCCTCTGGCGCCGCCGGATGTTTCAACGCTGACTGCCGGTCATGGAGACGAAGGGTTCACATTTTGACACTCAGCTCGAGCCTGTGTTACCAGTAGTAGCCGGTTGGTCCACATCCTCAGACGGAGCAGCGCCTATGGCCGAAAACAATGCGGTCTATGCAATTCGCCATCCTGACGGGTCTGTCACCCTGTATATCGACGAAGAATATGCCACTGATCGTGGCGTAGATCCGGCCAAGCTGGTGCGGATCGAAATCCCGCGTGAATTATTTGTCAGCGGCAGCATCCAGCAAATCCGCGAATACGTCGCGGTCTACCTTGAAAACAGCCATCAAGGCACGGCCTGAGCGAACCTTTTACCTCGCACGAGGGGCCACACCATGTCCGCTTTACTCACCCCTGAACTCATTGCCTCCACCATTGAACAAGCCCCGATCCAGGGCAGGATCATGCTCAAACTGTTGCTCTTGCAGCACTTTGACATCACGCCCGAGGAGATTAGTCATATCGCGGCCGATCGCCCCGATCCTCGCTGCGTGGCCGGCTCGAAACCGATCCACCAGATGGTCAAACAAGACGCACTGAAGGACGTCACGAACCGGAGAGATGAATATCGCCGTCGAGTACGGCTGCGGCGGGAACGTCTCTGGCTGCAAATGGAAGCCATGAAGGGCATGATTACCTTGGCCGAAGGCATGGTGCGGGTAGCCACGGACCTGCTGCGC
The DNA here is from genome assembly GCA_016788885.1 of Nitrospira sp. Lineage (NCBI taxonomy): Bacteria > Pseudomonadati > Nitrospirota > Nitrospiria > Nitrospirales > Nitrospiraceae > Nitrospira > Nitrospira sp. The sequence goes on from JAEURX010000036.1 coordinate 14,614, forward strand.
ACGCGCTACAAGCTGACTGCTGACGCTCTCGATGCCATCAAACAGGGCGCACGCGCCGCCGTTCCCAAGCCGGCAATCCGTTTATTGAACCGACGATGGGACGAAGATGATATTTCCGCTGAAGCCTATCAAGAAGCCAGGCTGGGCCTGGAAATCCAGGCACAGCTCCGCCTGATCGAAAAGTACAAGAAACGCCTTGAGGTTTCGGAACGGGAATGGAAATCGATCAATGCCGCTCCCATGCAGGATCATGAGATCGGGCACATTTGGGGGATCCCGGCGGGAAGCCTCGCCGGCCGAAAGGTGAAACATCTCCATCAATACCTGCACGCCATTCAAACCAACCTGCAGAAGGCCTCAGCCCAAGCAGTCCCGACAACCGGCACGCTTGACCTCTGGAAAGAAACGCTGGCCGTCTTAAGCGAACGACCGGTTGAACGCTCAATCGCCCACTATGACGGGCTCGAGCGGACCGAGGAAGCGTTGGTGGAAAAACTCCGGACCTTCGCCTGGGGCACTCTGGGGGAAGATCTGGAAGCAAAATTCTGGCTGTCGCTTGTTCATGGGGCCAGCTCCAATGCCGTGCACTCGGAAAACACCCGGTCCGTCTTCGGTCTGCAACGGCTGCTGGCTGTGCTCTCGGAAATTGACTCTAGCCTTGATGCACTTGAAGAAGAACTGCTGGCCCGAACGGCTCCAGTTCCCAAGGATATTCCTGAACTGACCGATGAAACGGCACAGCCCACGCCCGAAGAAATGGGACAAATGCAGCAACATGTGCTGAATAGTTTCATCGGGGAGTTACACAACGACCTGCAACGGTGACGGGCGACCATCAACGGCCCTCCGGCTGGTCGACTCGGAGCGCAAGAGGACGGTTCCAGGGATTGCCAGACATTTATTTTGCGGCCGCCTTCTCAGCTCGAGGTCAATTTTGTATAATTCATCACATATGCATGCTCCTCACCGACCACAGGCATTCCGGTCACGAGTAGGAATGCTGGGCCTCTTAGCTGGAACATTGGCCTGCGTGCTCGTGACTATGGCACCCGTCCCCCTCTTCGCGTCCGCTCTCGTCGAAGTCACCGAATTGCTCGCCCATCCAGACCATTACGATCATCAAGTGGTCACCGTCAGCGGGCGCGTGACGAATTTTCAGCTCGCGACCAATCGTGATGGGCAACCGGCATTTGGTTTCTTGCTGCAAGACACGGCCGGCACGGTAAAAGTAGTCGGCCTCGGAAAAGCGGATGTGCGGGAAGGCGACTACGTGGTCGTAGAAGGAATTTTCAGCCGCCTGCGCCAGGCTGGTAGAGCTATCGTCTATAATGAAATCAAAGCCACTTCTGTGCAGTCCATGGCCAAGATGAATCCGGATCTGGTCGGCTAACCACTCGTCAGCCTCCCCTTCGTTACTTCGCTCCGTCATTCCGCAGATCGATACGCCTCACTCGTTGCTCATCGCCAGTCATCCGCTTGCAGCCACACTGTCTTCCTCAGGAACATCGGTTCCCTCGGTCCGACTGCGTACCGCATCGCCGAATTCCTCGTGAGGATCTCGCGAGGACAATTTAGTGCCATGCCCTCGAATGGCTGCTGAGGTAAGTCAGAAGAACAGAGCACGACGACAGATCCCCAGGGTCTCAGAATCGTTGCAGAGTGTGACAAGACACGGAGGAGAAGAGAACGGGGTCTACCAGTGGCGAAAAGGACCGGAGTCAAGATGCACGAACTTGCCGCGCGGATAGTAACCGACCCCGCCACAACCAAGGCGTAACGCAACCTCGCGCAGGGTCCTCAACGACACACCCGGGATTTGTACATCCATGGCTTGGCCGGACACGTGGTAACTATGGCGCGCGGCGCGGGTGCCCATTTTGATGAGCTGTTCATTGTATTCGGGAGAACGGTATCCTGAGACGATATACACATCGCGTCGTCCGCCGATCCGCTGCTGCACCAAATTCACGAACTCGATAAGCTGGACATCCATTGTTCTGGATTCGTTCGTGTGGTGACACCGCAGAAGGTGATTCAGATCGCGGAGTGCCTCTTGATCGTACACACCATTCTCATCCCGATACCTCACCGACAGCCGTTCGTCAGTATGCAGGTTGTACAGACTGAGACGTCCATCAGGAAGTCGTGACGCCCACGCACCGGAGGGCAACGCCAGTTTTGCCACCGCCAACGCCGCGCCAGCGGCCACCGTACGAAATAGACTCCGCCGAGTCCAGAGAGACGGTGTATGCACTGACATCAATACACTCCTTGAGGGAACTACTGTACGTGCCTAGGGGCATTCGCACGCACATCACTGGGCAAATCTTTCGGCCAACGCCTACATCGTGCGTGTCACAGATGGCTCACGCGGACTACGTAACAGGACGGGCCGACGCTTAACGAACTGACGAGACCTCGGAAGGACCGAGTCAGCAGATACTGGAAGTCTCTACTACTTAACAAATACCGCGGCAGTGGTCAACCCATTTACGCTTGAGACCACCGCATGGACAGTGTTTCGTCGCCCCCATCGCAACGCCGCCCGATGGTTCACCATCGCCGAACGCCGTCAGTGCTCCGTCATCGACGCGCGAGTCGACAAGCTGGGAAACCGACGCGCTTCGAGACTTCGTTCCATTCCGTATTGACGCAACCGTCGATAGAGCGTGGAGCGACTGATCCCCAACTCCTGTGCGGCTCGACTCAAATTGCCCTGCGACAGCGTAAAGGCCTTCAGAATCAAATCCGTCTCGATCCGTTGCTGGTTGACCTTCAAGGAGATTGAGCCGTCATCCTGACGCGGTGCCTGGCGCGGCAAATCCAGGTCTGCCGGGGCGACATGGGTCCCCTCCGCCATCACGACTGCACGACCAACTCGATTGGATAATTCCCGCACATTGCCAGGCCAGGAATAGGCCTGCAGCGTGTCCAGCGCCTCGCGCGTAAAGCCGTAGATCCGCTTGTTATAGCGTGCCGCCGCTTGGCGCAGAAACGACATGGCAATGAGCGAGACATCCTCGCCACGCTCACGCAACGGGGGAAGATTGATATGCACGACCCCAAGCCGGTAATAGAGATCTTCTCGAAAGGTGCCCTTCTCGATCGCTTCTTTGAGGTTCACATTCGTCGCGGCAATAATGCGCACGTTCATCTCGATCGGCTGGTGTCCGCCGACCCGCTCGAAGGTATGATCCTGGAGAAACCGCAGCAATTTGACTTGCAAGGTATTGGGCAACTCACCAACTTCATCGAGAAATAGCGTGCCGCCTTGAGCAAATTCGACCTTGCCCTTCTTCTGTCCCACCGCGCCCGTCAATGCACCCCGCTCATACCCGAACAATTCCGACTCGAGCAGACTTTCCGGAATCGCCCCGCAATTGATCGGGACAAACGGTCCCTGACGACGAAGCCCCCGCTCATGGATTGCGCGCGCGGTCAGCTCTTTTCCCGTCCCGCTTTCGCCGGTGATGAGAATCGGCGCATCGTTCGTCGAGACCTTCCGAATCGCTTCATAGATGCGATGAATGCTGGGACTGGTCCCGAGCATGCCACTGAACTCCTCATGCCCGGTTCCCGTGATCGCGCCACGCGCGTCCTGCTCCAAATCGGCAATTCTGGCCACACGACACACGAGTGGCTTCAGCACGGTCAAATCGAGCGGCTTGGTCAAGATCTCGCACGCGCCGTGTTGAATCGCTTGGACGGCAAGACTTCGCTCCGTTGTCGCTGTATACACGATAATTTTTCCAGTATGCCCGGCCTGCCGAAGTTGTTGCAGCATCACGACGCCATCCTCGCTTGGCGAGGTCGACGACGTATCCAGGTCCAGCAAAATGACCATCGGTGCCCGCTCATGAACGTGCCGGATGGTCTGCGCATTCCACCCGGACAGGCATACCTCAAACTCCTCCTCCAACAGGGCTCGCAAGGCAGACGCAATCAACTCATCATGCTCCACGACAAATACCGTAGGTTTCGCCACGATTCGGCTCCTTTCAGAAGGTGGGACGGAGGACGCCGGCTCTTGGGGCCCTCTACGCACTGCCTTCGATCTGGTGGTTCAATACGGTGTGACTTGACGGTACGCTACGGGAGCGTCGCCGGTGGATCGAGCGAGTCACACATGAACACGTCTGCGCCGAAAGCCGTCGCAAATCTCGGTGCGGATCCGGCGGATCGGACAATCGACGGTTCCATGATCGCGATAATGGGCACCTGCGGGCAGGTCGTCTTGAGACGCGGAACCGTGGTGTGGAGCGGCGCGGGAGTCGAGGAGAAGCCGACGACGATGAGATCAGGACGGAGTTCCTTCAGATTCTGTTCCAACGGATGAACCGTCGAGGTCATGGTGGCCTGGTAGCCATGGAGTGCGAACCAGTCCGCACACCGATACCCTTTGCTCACATCATCATACACGACTGCGACCGTAGGCCGTTTCCCTACGCGTGCGTTCGGTCTCCCGTTCGGTTGCACCATATGTCCCCCCACATTGTGATCGATTTACGTAACATTTCGAACATCTGTGAGTTGCGTCAATCGACGCTCCATCTGCGGCCCCCACCAGGCCACATCCTGTAGCATGGCGGCTTCGAGAGGACTCAGCTGAGCCAGGATTTCCAGCCATCCCCGGCGAAAGTCGCCGGTGCGCGGGTCCACGCATGATCGTTCATGCACATGGCGTTCACGCACTGCCTCGTACACTGCCAACAAGGTAGAGGCACCTGTGACCCAGGGCTTCGACATGGAGGTGAGAATAGGCTTGAACGGAGTGGGAGGCTATCGCTGCGGGACCTATTTCTGTGTCACAAAACTACAACGCTCATCGTCATGGTTGGTACGACAGATTCGTAGACTTCCCGAACGGTCACACGACCAGGCCATGTTGCAGGGCATAGCGGGTCAATTCGGCATTGTTCTTCAGACTCATCTTGTCCAGAATTCTCGCCCGATAGGTGCTGATCGTGGTGACGCTGAGATGAATGCTTTCGGCGATATCACTGACGGTCTGGCCAGACGCAATCAGGCAGAGCACCTCATATTCCCGATCCGACAGGCGCTCGTGAGGCAGCTTATCCACACCGGTTCTGACCGTCAATGCAAGGGCTTCTCCCACCGACGCGCTGACATATTGTCCCCCTGCCATGACCTTTTTCGCCGCATGCACCAATTCCTCCGGGGCACTTGCCTTGGTAAGATACCCGGCGGCACCGGCCTTGAACATGCGAATCGCATATTGATCTTCGGGGTGCATGCTCAGAATCAGAACCGGGAGCGTCGGCGCCAACTGCTTCAGCTCCTTCAACACTTCTGGACCACTCCGCCCCGGCATACTGATGTCCATCACGACGAGATCGTAGGGCTGTTCGCGTACGTGATCCAGCATTTCTTGAGCATTGCCGCACTCGGCCATGCTGGCCCCCTCAAATCCTTCTTCAAGAATGTCCTTCACTCCGCGCCGAAACGAGGGGTGATCATCGACGACCAAAATTCGTACGGTCGCTGCTGTTCGCATCGTACCTTCCATCATGTCACCATCCTTCCCTATCGAGGCAATTGCAGGACGATCGTCGTCCCGTTGCCTTCCTGTGTTTCGATCTGTACGTCTCCACCGAGAAGCCCGGCGCGCTCCCGCATGCCCAAGAGACCAAACGATCTGGCGTCGGTCAGGCGATCCTGGGGAATTCCTCGTCCATTGTCACGCACCCGCAAGACTAACCCCGCTCCCTGGTCTTCCAGGCACACCTGCACCTCGGTCGCCTGCGCATGCCGGGTCACGTTGGTCAGCGCCTCCTGACAAATCCGGAAGACGGCCGTCGCCTGTTCAGGATCAACTCGCAGATCTTCGTGACTGACCGTGCAGTGACAGACGATGCCCGTGCGTCGCTGAAAATCCCGGCATTGCCATTCGATCGCCGCGACCAACCCCAAATCGTCTAACACGCCCGGACGCAATTCGGCCACAATCCGTTGCACCGAGGTGATGGTGCTATCGACCTGCTCCTTCATCCCGCGAATTTTTTCATCGACTCTGGCGCGATCGCCGGGAATGAGGCGCTCCCCCAACAACCCGCCAAGGCGTGACAAATCAATCTTGAGACACGTCAGGCCCACGCCTAATTCATCATGCAACTCGCGCGCGATTCGTCCGCGCTCTTCTTCACGGATGCCCTCCATCCGTCCTGAGAGTTTCCGCAACCGCCGCAGGGAATCCTGCAACTGCGCTTCCGCCCGCTTGCGATCCGTCGTATCCTTGAAGACCACCACCGCACCAACAATCTCCCGGCGTTCCCACATGGGCGTACTGACATATTCCACAGGAAAACTCGTGCCGTCTTTCCGCCAAAACATGCCGTCCACCTGCTCTCGAATCTCCCCTGCCGTAACCGTTTCCAGAATCGGACAGCGTAAGTCCCTCAACGGACGCGCACCGGTATCTGGAGGAAACACATACGAGTCCATGGAGCGGCCGATCAAGTCCTCTGCTTCGACTCCAAACATTTTCGCCGCCGCCGGGTTAACAAAGGTAAAACACCCGCTCCGATCCACACCGTAGATCCCTTCTCCGGCGGAATTCAAGACAACTTGATTGTGATAGTGAAGCCGGTCGAGTTGCTCCTCCGCGGACCGTCGTTCGCTGATATCGCGCAGGATCATGGTGAAAAACAGGTCGGACTTCCCTTTCCACGATGTCACGCTCAACTCCAGGGGAAACTCCGCTCCCGCTTTCCGGAGGCCGACGAGTTCCAGCGTTTTGCTCGTCGAGTGCACGCGCTCCAATAATCGAACGCGCTGCACGTTGCGCTCCAGTTCCTCGTGATACCGCTCTGGAATAATCACCGTGACCGGTTGACCGATGATTTCTTCGGCTGAATATCCGAAGGTCGCCTCGGCGCCTTTGTTCCAGAATGCCACCTTCATCAGCGCATTGACCAAGACAATGGCGTCCGTGGTCGATTGCACAATCGAGCGCAATCGCTCTTCACTGACGCGAAGTGCGTCTTCAATTCGGCGACGCTCGGTGACATCTCGAATAATTCCCAACACGCCGACGACGCGGCCCTGACGCATCTGCGGCGTGCCCACGAATTCTCCGGTTACGTACCCACCCTGCTTCGTGCTGATTTGCATCGAGCAGGTCAAGGGTGTTCCACGCTCGACGATCGCCTGCAGCACATCCTGACAAAACCCTGCGTCGTCGGGGTGGAGCAACGCGACAAGCGGTTCGCCGATCCATTGCGAACGCGACCAGTTCGTGACCGTTTCAAACGCCGGGTTCAGGGAGGTCATGGTCGCCTCGGTCGAGAGGGTGAAAATAATATCGCGTGCACCTTCCACCAGACTACGAAACCGATACTCCGATTCAAAGAGCGCATCCTGAGCGCGCTTCAACCACGTAATGTCATGGAAGACCAGCACGGTCCCGCGCAACACCCCCGCATCGTCTCTGATCGGCCTGGCATTGATGCTGATCCAGCGACCGGGCACGCCTTGCGAAGCCCGCAAATAGGCCTCCAACCAATCGACCTTCTCCCCGCGCATCGCGCGCGCCAACGGCCATTCATTCCGCGAAAACGGAGTCACCGTGTCCCCATGAAAAAATTCATACCGTTCCGCCCACTCGGTCGGAGGGAGCAGGCCTGGCGCGAACCCGAGAATACTTTCCACGGCCGGGTTCGCGACCAGGAGTTGCCCTTCGGCATCCGTCACCACCACGCCGTCCCCCATGCTTCGCAGAACCGAGTTGACGATTCTGGTCTGCTCGTTCAGGGCCTGTTCCGACCGTTCCAGCGCCTCGGCCCGTTCCCGCAACGCCCGCTCCGCCTCCGCGATTCCAGCCGACTGCGTCCGGACGGCATCTTCATAGACGTGCAGCAACTGTTCGGCCACGGCCAGTCTCGACTGATGGCGCAACCCAGCAGCGCGTTCGGATGGCCCCATCGCCGGCGACATCACGGTCCCCTCCGTGCCAGCCTCACCTGGGGAGGCCTCGTCGAATGCCAGCAAGGAGGTTTTGAGACTGAGTGCAAGGGATTTGCAGAGAGAGGCCGTCTCACGAGGGACTGGAATTTTCGAGAACAAAATGACCGCGAATAAATCATGTGACGGCAACATGCCGCCAAAACACAAGACGGATTTGACGCCGTACTTCACGACGAAACCTTCCTGCACCGGCACATAGGGACTGCCCACCGCATCGGGGACATAGAACACGTTGTACGTCTTCTCTTCCAGATCGACGAGCCACTCCCCCTCCGGCGTGACATCGAACGCCGTCGAAACGCCGAACTGATGCAGCAACTGGGAAAACATCGGGAACTGTTTGACGAAATCTGCGCTGACCATCGGAATCACTCGATACCGGTGTGACCGCTCCACGTGATTCCACGTGGCTTCTTCACCGGCCGAGGCTACCAATGTAAAACACTTCATGTCGGGGGAGGGGACAATCCCACCAAGTTTTTCACGCGCCAGTTGCTGCATCGCCGGTTCAAGCCGGCTGTAGGAGATGGTTTTAAAGCAACGGACCAGCACGCACTCGCGCGCCCCCGTCTCTTCGTTGCCCAGGTGGGTGAAAAGGTAGTCCACAGCGCGGGAGGCCGCCTGCTGCAGGGAATTCGATTGTTCACCCAGCTGACGCAAAACAGCCGAGCATTCAGTCACTTCCAACAGCGAGAAGCGAGCCAGACTATACACAGGCGAGCCCTCAGGTGAACGATGGGGGATGATGCGATCAACGCGCTACTGGGTGACGCGCGTCGGGAGATGCCGGGTCGAGAGGGAAGGCGCGTACCTGCAGCACAATGCCTTGCAACGCGAGGCGTGACACGAGACTTGCGGCGAGTCTAGTGAAGGGAGAGGACCTTGTCAAGCCGTGCACTCGGGCAGAATCCGGCTCGACACAGGCATCTGAGGCTGATGGTGCCCCCTAGCCAATGCGGCAAGGGACCAGATCACGACCGCGATGACGCCTTCTGCGCGAGGGCCTGCGACAGGAGCTGCACATCGGATGGATACGTCAGTCGCCGCAACGCCTCCTCACGTTCGACCCATTCCACTTCCTCAACTTCCCCGTCAGGCACACCACCGCGCTCCAACGGAACCATCTTGAACCAGACGACCGTCTTACGGAATCGCCGTCCTTCCCGTTGAAACCAATACTCTGTCGTCGAAAGATCTGCTTCGATCCGACAACACCAACCGGTCTCTTCCATAACCTCACGCACTGCCGCTTGTGCGGGAGTTTCTCCGGCATCCAGCCGGCCCTTCGGAAAGGACCAGACAGGCCGACCCTTGATGTCAGACACCCGGATCAAGAGGACCTCCTGTGGTCGCAAGACCACTCCACCAGCCGATCGAATCCACCCTGCTTCGGGCATCTCAGCTCCTTCTCACCCGTGCACTATGATGCACTCATGCGCGGTGCGGAATCCCCATGAACCACGCCAGGAGCCGATCCTGCACGCGATCAGGCAATATGTGTTTCAAGAAGGCTCTGAGCCGCGCGTCCTTGCCGACCAGATATCGTGACCGCGGCCGCGACGCCGTCAACGCACGAGCGACAACCTGCGCCACTGCGTCTGCAGGAATCGCTCGTGCGGCTGCCCCGGCCATCACCTCCTGCATACGACGCAGCGGCTGCGCATAGAGCGCGAGTGACTCCGGCGCAACTCCACCGAGCGTACGCGTGGCCGACATCGTGGCCCGTTGCCAGATTTGCGACTGAATCGCACCGGGTTCGACCAGCGAGACCGCAATACCCCACGGTGCCAACTCCAGCCGCAACGCATCACTCATCGCCTCCAGCGCAAATTTCGATCCGCAATAGGCTCCAAGAAACGGCGTGGCCGCCACGCCTGCAATCGAACTGATGTTCACGATGCGACCCTGCGCCAGTCGCAACGACGGAAGCAACACTTGAGTGACGGCCAGCGCGCCGATGACATTGACCTCGAATTGCGTGCGCACCTCGGCAAGAGGCAACAGTTCCAGCGGCCCAGCGACTGAAATTCCCGCGTTATTCACAAGCCCGGCCAGGCCGGATTCGGATGTGCCTTCGCAAATCGCTCGTCCTGCCTCGGCCACGGACGTCGGATCGGTGACATCCAGCGTCACGACACGAAGCCGCGCAGATGCCGCACGAACCAATCTCTCTCCATCCGCCTTGCTGCGCACACCAGCCCAGACCGTAAATCCCTGTTGATCCAGATACCTCGCGCATGCGGCCCCGATTCCTGATGATGCACCCGTGATCACGACCGCTCCCCGCACTCCCTGCCCCCCCTTCACAAGCCAACGGATGGAATCGATACGACCATCCTGAATACAGGCGTCTCCTGCACAACATCCACGGATAGCGCTCCAGATTATCATGCACGCGAGGCAAGAGGCACCATCCTCTGCGACAGCTCATCCCTTCACGCAATTCAGTAAGGGATTCCCGGAGCAGAAAAAGAATTCAATGTTTCCGGCTGCTTGTCCTGCTCATCACGAGAGACTCTCGCACGCATCAGAACAGATAACACGAGCGCGAGGGAGCTGATTTGACAATCGACTATCCTGATCTAGACTTGACTCATGCCTACATACACCACATCCTCCAGAAGCGGCACATTCACTCACCGATGGACCTTCGCGATGTTCGCGTTGGTCGGATGTCTTGTGTTCTTGCCTTATCAGGCTCTTGCCGGTCGCACGCTCGTCGTTCCCATCTCCGTCGCCACCTACACAGACAATCAGGCGGGCTTCCCGACATTCGTCATGAAATGGGATGAGGGGAACCAGCCGGATCCGCTGGCGTTGAAATGGGGCCGCAGCCAAGTGCCGGTCAGAGGAACCGGGATGAAATCCGTTCAGCACGCATTCCAGTTTGCCGTGGAACGGCTGGGTTCATCACTCCGTCCGACCGGAACCGTGTCCCTCTATGCGACATTTTCAGGGCCACTCAGCGGGGAGGGAACGACAGCAGAAGCTGCACTGGCCATCGGCTTTCTTGCGTTGCTGAAAGGCGACCACCTCAAGCAGGACATTACGATCACGGGAACGCTGGAAGCTGATGGTCGGATCGGACAAGTGAGTCAGGTGGCAGAAAAAACGACAGCGGCGGCGCGAGCGGGATATCACGTCTTGCTGGTCCCACGCGGTCAGTTCTACACGCCCCGCGTCAATAGAGTCAGCCTGGCACTGGAATCAAGCGTGATGGTGCGAGAAGTGGATACGATTGAAGAAGCCTACGAAATCATGACCGGAAGAAAACTCTAGACTCCCCACCCACGGACCCGTCACCCTCGACCTTTTCCCCCTCGTGCCCAACTCTCATGCACTCACACCACTCGACGAGTGAGTGCCTATCAATTGTCACATCCAGTTATTGATCAGCAGGAACGCCGACCAGAAACTCGGATGGCTATGCCCGCGTTGCGCGAGAATCTTCTGTTGGGCACGCTGCAAGGCGACCGCCTTGGACACGGTTGGATCCTGGAGCTGCCGATAGAACTCTTCGACAAGCTCAGTGGTGGTTGTTTCTTCAGTTGCCCAAAGACTCGCGAGAGCCGTTCGTGCACCCGTTTTTACCGCCACGCCCGTCAGCCCCAACGCAGCACGGTCATCCTCTGCAGCGATCTCGCACGAACTGAGCGTCAAGAGATCCAAGGGCTGCTGCCGATAATGCTGCATACCGACGAGTTGCGCCAACCGATCCATTGAAATCTTCCCGTCATGGGCGAGCACGAACGATTCATTCGCCTCCCCGCCGACGATCGTTTGGGATGCGACATGCACAATTCCTAGCCCCTGATCCTTAATTTCTTCCTCGAGTGAAGGGGCTGAGAACTGCTTGTTCATCAGCAGCTTTCCACCGTAGAGTGTTCTGATGGCTTGAACTTCCGCTTCTGCATGCCGGGGAGCCGGAACTCCCTCAACGGATTCGGTTAATCCAACCGACAACAGCTTTCCCTTGCGACGCTGAGACGACATTAAATCCGTCATTTCCAGGCTGGGAGTGACGGCCACCGCCACCGTGTCCACAAGAAATTGGCGACCGTCATGCAACGCTCCCATCGGAATGGTCCGAAGCGCCCCTTCTGCGACCACAACCAACGTAGAGATTCCAGTCGACTGAAAATCCTGCTGCAGGGGTGCCACGAGCCACCCATGCAGCATCTGCGCCGAGGCCATATAATTTTGAGATCGCGAATCCTGAATGAGGCGCCTAAAGGTACGAATCTCTTTGGTCAGCTTTTCCCCGCTCACCGGGACTTGAATTTGCTTCAACCCAGTAGGGGTCTCCACCAGCAATTCGAGCCGATCCGGGAACGAAATGGGATAGACCACCATGGTGCCCGATGGCAACGCGCCGCCCTTGTGTTGCGCCACCACTTTTCCCACACAATCGTCCTGAAAATAGTCCTGCAACTCAGCTGCATGAGACGTTTCGATCGTCTCTTTGACCTGAACGAGCCACCGTTCGCTCTGATCAGGCGTCTTGGCAGTTGCGGCACGCCGTAACAAGACGTCCTCATACTCCACGAACAACGGGGCCACGGAGTCGTAGAAAGAATGATGGCGTCCCTGATATCCCACCGAATATTCAAAGCGAATCGGTTTCACCAGGCCTACCGCCCGCTGATACGCAGCCAACGCCTCATCCTCTTTCCCCTCAGCCCTCAACAACCTCGCGCTTTGCCATTGCCAACGATATAAGGATTCCGGCGCATTGACCTTCTGTGCCGCAAAGGCCGCTTTGCGAGACAACTCTAGTGCCTCTGGGTTGCGATGTGCCTTTTCAAACAAGCCACCGAGATAGCCCCAGGCATACGATTGCCCCCGAGGGTCTCCTGTCCGCCCGGCGGTCTCACCGGCAGCAGTGAACGCGTCAGCGGCCTGACGCAATAACCCAGTGCCAAGGCCACCTGGTTGGGATGCGTCTGTAACCCGTACTTTGCCCCCATCCGCCTTCTTGGCCGAAGCGTGCTTGGCAGTCATCGCAGCATGCAGATCTTGATACCCCAATCCGATATTCAGGAGTCCGGCGGTTTTGGCCCGGCTGTCACCCAAGGCTTGCACATCCGACCACGCCTGATCCAGATGCCGTCGTGCTTCATCCATCTGCTGATTCAAGAGTAAGGCCATCGCACCATTCACCTGAGCCGTCGTCGCGAGAGCAGGCTGCTTCGTCTCTGCGGCAAGGCTTCGACTCTCGGCGTACACATCGATCGCTTCGGCAAACTGGCGACGTGCCGTGAGCACGTTGCCAAGATCGTTCAATACTCCGGCCACCAGCACCGGCTTTTGCTCCTCCCGCGCAATCGTCAGGGCTTTCGTCAAATGTTCTGTCGCCGGCCCCTCTTTTCCTAATGCATGCGATGTCGTACCAAGTTGCGCAAGAATGGTCGCCGTCAGCACACGATCCCCCAGGGACTCCGACAACTTGAGTGCGGCTTGCAGCGTTCCCTGCGCCCGCCGCATTTGTCCCTCTTGTTGCAACGCGTGTGAAAGATTGATCAGAGCCTGGCATTGCTCCTTGGACTGCCCTCGCTCCTCATACACCTGCGCAGCAGCAATCCAGTGCGTCGCTGCTTGGGCATAGCTGCCTTGCTGAAACAGTTCCGCACCTTGCTTCATCTCCTGTGCAGGTGAAATTGCCGATCCGCCTCGCAATAACGGCAGGTCCTCGGCACCCACTAGCGTGACGGAGGCAACCGATGCCATGACCAGCAGGCCACCAGCCGCCAGTCCGAGGCTGGCGTGAGCACTACGGAGGGTTGCCGTCCAAGCAGACATCCGTCGTCGATCCATGCCGCCGCGAATCTTATTCTTGCTCTTCATAGGCATGATAGTCTCCTCCACTGCCTAGCATCCCTGCCACGTTCCGATCGTTTGAGAAATCACACTGTCACGACCCGACGCTGCTTGCACTGGGACAGTCCCCATCTCTGCCTCTGTCCCAACCTCCTGGAGCAAGACCGGAGTCGCCATGGCGACTCCGGGCTGTGTTGGTGTGACATCCCGTGGGGCCTGAACAAAGCTGCTGAACTGGCCATCCTGCCGAGAGGCGCAACGGCTGGTCAGGAGAGGAGCGGGTGATGAGGGTGGTTGCTGCGCAATTTGAACGACTGCACGATTGAGAAATGCCACTGGGTCGATGAAATTAGGAGTTGTGATTGTCTGCGTCACGAACGAGAGCGGTGGTAGGCTACTCCCTGCAGATCCCACAACGGTCAGTTGACTGACCTGATTCGTTGAAGGATTTACAATCCTGTTTACTTGAGCCCCCGCCGGCGTGGTGATTGTGCTAGGGAGAATATCTACGGATGCAGGGACGCCGGCACCACCGGTGGCTAACAAAAAGGTACCCGCGGAAGCCTGTACTTCTCCGTTACCAGAAGCCCCAGAGAACGGGTCCCCAACCGTAGGCTGGACACTAATTTCTCCAGGAGAGGCGGTACTACCGACAATGACCCGCTGCGCAATAATTCTGCTCCCATTAATCTGAATAGTACCGCCCATAAGTCCAATCGCCGTATTACCTTGCAGGGTACTGCCAGAAGAAAGCACGATAGGATTGTAGGGCCCGGGCCCCAGGAAGCCAAATGTTACTGGCGAGCCAACGGAGAGGGTCGAGTCCAAAGCGGGAGTCGTGGCAGAGAAAATGCCGCCCCCTGCAAGACGCACTTGAGCCGCAGTGCTGAAATAAGCAGCTCCCGATACATTTAAATGAGCGGCTGGGCCGAACACGATTCCATTCGGGTTGATGAAAAACAAATTTGCGTTCAACACCTGAATGGTGCCGAAGATATTGGATTGAAAGCCGCCAGCCATTACTCGAGTAATGACATTCGACACTCCGCCAGGGTTTACAAAAGAAGCAACATCTCCCGTGGCCACCGAGAATTGATTAAAGCTATGAAAAAGATTTGGCCCACCACCCGGCCTCGTCCCACCCGTAATACTTGTGGTATTGCCTGAGGTAGCCACTGAAGTGCCAAGACCTCCGAGGCCCGGAGGGGTTGCAACGATGTGAGTGCTCTGTGCAAAAACAAGGGCAACATGGCCCTCCCCAGTAAAGGCTGAGCAGACTACTGCACAGGCCACGATAAACAACCTCGCAATGTGACACCGCATGGCAATTCTCCTCATGAAGATTATGAGAGGACGGAATTGTGTCTTACCTCAATCCGTATACAACTTCAACTGTCGAGGCGTGAAACACATCCACAAGGTTAGCCGTGGGGAAAAATCGGCCCGGGCCATTCATCCCTAGAACGCCTCCACCACTAACTGAAGATGAATGCCATGGTCCTGTAGGTTGTCTCGATCAGTATCATAGCGTTTCAACTGCTTGCCGTAGTAGACCTCAAAATGACTACCCCGCCAAAAATTCCAGATCGCTCCGATGCCGACACTGGCCAGCGTTTTGGGAGGGGTACCAGGCGTCTGAACACTGGTTTGCCAGCCATGGCCGAAATCAAAGAAGGGCGCCAAAAAGACCGAATCGACCCCGGCCTTCGTCGTATAGACCGGCACCCGGGCCTCGATCGATCCCATGGCGGCGTTATCCCGGATCAAGGTGAACTCGCGATACCCACGGACGCTATAACGACCACCAACGGCAATTTGTTCGAGAGGGAACAGATGGTCATTTGAAAGTTGTACAACTCCACGGCTAACCAACTGGGTCCGCCATAGGGGAAGTTGCCGAATCCATTGCGCCTCGCCCAACCACGAAAAGAAGCGAGCATCCGGCAAGTTGGGATCACCATTGGCCGTAGCACCCATCGCACCGACGCCTACGGAAAAGCGGGACAGGACTGACACCACCTGCTCCGTTGAGCGTCGAGAATATTCCTGGCCGAACCGGAATGCCGTGACTCGGAATTTTCCGTTCGGAGATCCGGCGATCAGCTCGAAAGGATCCCCACCCAAAAGACTTTCGTTACGCTCATGCTCGCCCGTGAAAGAAACGGCGAGTTCCTGCTCAGCGGTGCGGTACACAGGATGCCGCACCGAGACGCCCAAGATTTGAGCCTTGTTCTTAATATCCAAGACATCGAACGGCGCTTCCTTCACCGCAAAATCAAAACGCCGGTATTGGAACGACACCGTGGTATCGCGCGGACTGACGGGAATCTCATATTTAAAATTCAGCATGGGATTGACACCCGAGGATCGACCATACTGAAGGCTTAAGGTATCCCCGAATCCGAGCAGATTTCGATGAGCGAGAGTGACAAACCCCTGTTCCCCCCCGACGACCGGAGACTGGTAGTTGTTGAATTCCAACCAGGCCTTTAAGGGATTGGCTTCCTTCACCCGCACGTTGAGCGTGCTTTCACCAATGTTCGTACCGGGCAGGAGCTCGGCATTAATTCGTTCGACTCGAGGGTTGGCTTGCAGCAATTGCAAGCGTTCCTGCAACCGTCCGACATTCAACGGCGGTCCCGCTGCCAAATTGATCCGGTTCTGGAAATAGGACGAACGGAACCACTTGGTGTCGTCGACGTGTATTTCCGTGAGTTTGCCCTCGATGATCTGCATCGTCAGGGTGCCGTCCGCGACGTCCTGCTCCGGAATCACCGCGCCCGACGTGACATATCCGTGATTGATGTAGTGGTGGGTCAATGCGAGCCGAAGCCCTTCGAGATCTTCAGCCGTGAGCTCGCGATTCGTGTACGGTGCGGTGATCTCAGACAACTGCTGAGAGGTGAAGGCGGTATTCCCAACCAACCGAACTTCCTTCACCAGAATCTTCGGCCCGGTGATGGCTTGCTCCATCGTGCCGGGAGGACGTGGCGACGGCACCTCGAGTGCGGGAGGTTGCACCGGAGGCGGCGCCGTCGGAAGTTGCGGCGGCTTCGGCGGTAAGGGAATGAGCTGTGAATGAGCCGGCATGCCCCACCCAAGCAGGAACACACAGGCCACGAGACTCCCACCAAGCCTCCGGGACCACGTTCGTACCAGCTGTTCGCCTCCGCGCTGCACGGGCCTACAGTGAGCGCTCCCGCCCGGATCCATGCGCACGCTGTTGCCTACTGATTCTTTCTGCCTACTCTCCCTGACACGAGCCATCAAGGCCTCCCCTCTTTCTTGATGACAGGGCGGTCACCGGTCACCCCCGTGTCCGCAACGCTGTTGTTTTGCGATGTGACGATACACTCGATAGCCTGTGCCCCAGGCCAACCAGCAGCCATGAAGTCGATCGAGGCTCCGCCCACTAAGATCCTACGCTGCTCGTACGTATCTCTTCTGATAATCAGTGTAATTGTGATGGTGCTTATAACATGTCTCGAATCAAAATACTCCTACAGCCCGGAAGTTTTTTCATCCGACGGGAAATCTGACTCAGGTTGGCACAGCAGGAACGGTGGGATATCCGCATGTCCACTAATGGGGCAACGCCGCAAGACCAGCACCCGGGACGAGACGCCTTGTGGATGATTCCTCTTCAAAACGCGCCGTGAAATGGCGCAGGTGAGACGCTTCATAGGTCATGACCAGCCCTCCGAGGGCGTCTCGATGCAGCAAGAGATCAACAACCGATTCCGCCACATAGCTCAAATGCGAATTCGTGTAGACGCGGCGCGGGATGGCCAGCCGGACCAGTTCCAGCTCAGGATAGGTCGCCTGCCCCGTCACCGGATCGCCCTTCCCGAACATCACCGATCCAATCTCAATGCCGCGAATGCCATACTCGCGATAGAGGGCGACGGCCAAAGCCTGCGCCGGGAACTGGTGTCGGCCGAGATGGGGCAGGAACTCCCTGGCGTTCAGATACACGGCATGCCCCCCGACTGGCTTGAGGATCGGCACGCCGCCGCATTCCAGTAACTCCGCCAGATATCGCACCTGACCGACCCGAAAGCGCAGATAGTCTTCCTCGAGCACTTCCTCAAGTCCTCTCGCCATGGCTTCCAGGTCACGTCCCGCCAATCCACCATAGGTAGGAAAGCCCTCGACCAGTATCAGGAGATCGGTGATCGCCCTGGCCCAGTGTTCATCGTTCAAACTGACGAATCCGCCGATGTTAACCAGGCCATCTTTTTTCGCCGACATGAGGCATCCGTCGCCCAGGCTGAACAAGGATCGCGCAATCCCCCGCACCGGCACATCGGCATAGCCGGGCTCGCGCTCTTTGATGAAGAAACAATTTTCCGCAAACCGGCAGGCATCGAAAAACAGCGGAATGCCGTAGCGGTTGAGCAACTGCCGGGTCGCACGAATATTGGCCATCGAGACAGGCTGCCCGCCGCCGCTGTTATTGGTGACCGTGAGCAGCACGAACGGCACCCGATCACGCCCGACGCGTTCGATGGTGGATTCCAGCCGGTCTAGATCCATGTTGCCCTTGAACGGGAGGTCGCAATGGGGATCGTAGGCCTCCTTGATCACCAGATCGAGCGCCTCGGCATTTCGATGTTCGATGTTCGCCCTCGTGGTGTCGAAGTGCATGTTGTTGGGGACACACATGCCGGGCTTGACGACGGCCGCAAAGAGCACATGCTCCGCTGCCCGCCCCTGATGCGTGGGGATCACATGGCGATAGCCGCAGAGGGACCGCACAACCGACTCGAAGTGATAAAAGCTCTTGCTGCCCGCGTAGGATTCGTCGCCGAGCATGAGACCGGCCCACTGGGCATCGCTCATTGCGGAGGTGCCGCTGTCGGTCAACAGATCGATCGCCACGCTGTCGGCGGGAAGGTGGAAGAGATTGTACCCGGTCTCGTGGAGCAACCGACACCGCTCTTCGCGAGTGGTGGGGGTGATCGGCTCGACGACCTTGATCTTATACGGCTCGAATGGGCAGTTCACGAATCGACCTCCTGAAGTAGGTCAACTGCTCGTGAAACGGACCAGGGCCCTGGTAGTCGAAGACGAACCGGGTCATGTCGAATAACGGGGCGGGATCGAGCTCCCTGATCATCTCCGGCTTCCAGGAAATCTGCAGGCGATTGATCATCGTAATCGGCGTCGGCGTGCCGACCATGCCTAACGGGACGGTGCCGTAGGTCTGAGAAAAGATCAACACTTCGCGATCGAACATCGCGCTGTTCATATCCTCCGCCGCGCCATACTTCCTGAAGTCTTCCTCCAGCCGTTGGAATGTCGGAGAATGGACCAACGCCTCGCGAAACGCGTAGAAAATCTTGATGCCCGCACGCCGCTGATCGTCCATCACGTGGATGGCATCGGCGACCGTCGCCTCATCTTCCATCTGGGCCTGCGTCAGGATGAGCAGGCGTCGAATACGGACATGCCGTCTCGCCGCGGCTTGGTTCGCCAGCAGGTAGTTGGGATACAGAGCTTCGCCCTTTTTCCAGATATTCCATCGCTCCATCATCGCATCGACTGAGCGTTCCGCCGTCTCCATCAACCGTACCGCCTCGGCATTCGCCGCCGCGCCTTCGTACGTGAGGGTTTGTGCCTCCAGTTGTTTTAATTCCCGCCCTATCGCTTCGACTTTTTTAGGCAGGTACCGCGGATGTTTCGGCACGTGCAGCATCACGTCGACAGCGGTCAACGCGAGGGTCCAGTATTCCTTCGCCTGCTTCGGCGCCTTGTCCTTTTGCGCGATCAGCAACAACTCCACAGGATTTTTGTCCAGCAGCTTGGCCATCTTGATACACAGTTCCGGCTTGGGAATTTTCAGACCTCGCCGCATCAGATTGGCTTCGGGTTGCGCAATGCCTAGTTTTTTTGCGAGAGCGTAGTCGCTACTCAGGCCATAGCGTTCCTTGACCGCATCGAAATACCGGGCAATCTCCATCAGCTCCCTCGCAACACCATTGTGATCAGCCTCCGGCAGCGTCGAGTTGCTCCCACTGTGATCACTCGTCGGCCTGGATTCCCCCGTTCACGCTGAGACGGAGACCCCGACCAACCGGTCCGTCTCAGCCGCCAGACGGGTCTCGATCGAACCATAACGAATGATGCCCTCCTCCAGCCAGCCGACCTGGCCGGACAGAATGGCTTTGGCCACCGGATACAGCGTCGTATCGTCGTCCCACCCCGACGTCCGAAGCGAAAGCAAGCGCGAGGGGTTGAATTCCGCCTTCGTTCTTGCGCAGAAGTACGTCGCCAAGCTCTCGATATGGGCCTTACCCCGAAGCGATTCCCGCGACTTGTACCACAGCAACGATTCGACGGCAAAGAGATGCATGGCGGCTTTCACCAGACGCGTCATCAGCAGCTGCTTCCGAGCCAAGCCCTGGCGATCCCGTATGGCAACCCACAAGGTCGTGTGCGCCAGTTCCCGACTTTTTTTCTCCACAAAGCCTTCCCACACCCGATCGAACGTGCCGACGGCGCCCCCTTTCTTCTCATAGGCAGACACAGCATGGACCGATCTGGCTGCAGTCGTAAGAAAGAACGGCGCGGCTCGCAGCATGTCGGCAACCTGATTGGAAAGGAACGCCTGCCCGTGCGTAAAATATTTGGCCAACCCTTCCCGGCCGATCCAGAGAGTCAGGATGCCGTTGCTGCCTTCCCAGATCACATTGATCAGCGCATCGCGGATCATCCGTTCGACCGGCACCGGCACGTCCCCGTGGAGACGGAGCGAATCCGGTGTCTCAAATGCGCGCCCGCCATAGATCCGGAACAGGTCCAGCAAAGATTCCAGCAGCCATTCTGTGGAGAGAATCTTGGCGGCTGCGGACTCCAGCCGCACATCGTGTTTCGTATCGGCCCAGATCCCCGTGATGTTCACGATGGCCTCCAGGGCCAAGACCCGTGAGGCCATCAGGACAATCTTGGCTCCAATGTCCGTGTGTTCGCCGATCGGACGGTCATACTGCACACGTTGTTGTGCCCGCGCACGGGCCAACCACAAACATTGTTTGAGATTGCCCAAACAGGCGGCAGGAAGCGTAAGCCGCCCTACAGTCAAACTCTCAAGGGCACGTCGTAGACCGTCGCCCTCGGCGCCCAACCGATCGGCCACCGGCACGAACACCTCGCGCAGATGCACCTGCCCGTTATAGATACCGCGCACGCCCAAAAAACTGAGCCGCGTACAACGGCATCCCCTCGAGTGTGTATCGACGACGAACGCCCCGAACTTCCGCTCTTCCTTGGGACGATGCACCTGGTCGGGCGCCTCCACGATTTGTGCAATGACCACCAGCAGGGACGCGAGGAAGGTCTCATGTCCGCGGGGCGCATTCGTCGTATAGAGCTTGTCACCTGTCAGCCGATACCCGACCACCACCCCCGCTTCACGAATGGGAATCGCATAGGTGTGCAGATCCCAGATGTCGCATCCGGCGTCCTTCTCCGTCAGCGCAAACCCCGAAATCTCCCCGCTCGCCAGACGCGGCAATAGTCGCGCCTGTTGTTCAGGATTTCCGACTAACTTCACAGGTTCTGCCGCCCCGATCGAATTGTGAGCCGACAGAAGGACGGTGGTCGCCGCATCGTGACTGCCCAAAAGCGTCGCCACCCTGTGGTATTCCGACTGAGAGAGGCCAAGCCCGCCATAGCGAGAAGGGATCTTCATGCCGAACGCCCCGATCTGTTTCAGCGCAACAAACACGTCTTCGCCGATGGCGCCCGCTTTGTCGATGGCTTCCGGATCCACCCGATCGAGCAGCAGGTGCCTGAGGCTGTCCAGAAACGCACAGGCAGGAGGGCTGCCTGCCTGAATCACCGCCTCAGCAAACAGCTGTCGGCGAACCTTTCCCTCGAACAGGCCTGCGATGAATCCTGAATAGGCTCGCGTATCGCGAGCGGCCTCGGCAGCCGCGAGGGATCCTTTGAAGAGAGGCCCCCTTGTCGCCATCGGTGTACTCCCTCCCTTCCACTACTTCGCCTTGCGCCAGGCCACGCCGACTGCTCCGATGCAAGCGGGCGCCGCCGCGGCCTGAGGCGCGCGCGGAACGGTCACCGCCCCAGTCGGGTCGAGCCCGGCAAGGCGACTTCGGGCCCGCTCCTCGAATCTGACGCGCGACACGGCAAGACCGTAGCGAGCAAATTGTACGGACAGCTCCTCGAACCGATCCCGCGCCATCGTCACCACTGACATGTATCCGGCTCGAAGGAGGTGGATGCGGTCGCGATAACTCAAAAAACTCCGCTCGAACAACAAGGCATCCTCCTCCACCGGGGAGATGACCAACATTTCCTTCTCCGGGTAATCATGCTCGAAACGTTCCAACGCCTGTGAAAAACGAGCATCGAAGTTGATCCTGGAGGCCTGTTCCCCGATGGACAAAAACCCACGCTCCCGCATTCGCTTCTCAGTCCCGCCGAGCAACGGCCCCATCGACGACCGGCGCTGGGGAGCCCGCGCCATGGGATTGATCATGATCATGAAGTCGACGTGTTTCCGAACTGCGATGTCGAAGAAGGCCATGCGACCGATCCCTGCATCAATGTAATCACGCCCCTGGATACGCACGGGGCAGAAATAAATGGGCACGGCAGATGAAGCGGTGACGGCACGGGAGATCGGCACCTCCCGCCAACCTTCATCGCCGAACATCACCCCATCGCCGGTTTCCAAATCGATCGCTGGAATATAGAGCTCCTTCGAGAGCCCGGCAAAGGTGTCGCTCAACTTTCTCGTCCGAAAGATCGCCGCCAGGTACGCAGCAAAAGGCTCGAGCGTGTAAATGCCGCTGGGCAGCGCATCTTGAGCCTTGTCGAGCAGATCGATGAGCGTCATTTCTCGATAATGACGTACATAGAGCTTGAGTAATGGAACCATCTGGCGGGTGACGCGCCAGACGGTCTTGAGTCCCTCTCCGATAGCGGGTGAAAAGACGTTGCGGTGGTCGAAATAGTAGGGCCTGGTTCCGGACAGATTGGTCTCCAGAATCTCTCGCGGTGTCACACCATTGGCGACCAACGACGCCGCAGCGGCTCCCGCACTGACCCCGACATAGAGATCAAGGTCATTCATACTGCCCCCGTCCTCGAACAAATCGTCCAGCGCGGTCAACGCACCGACCTCGAAGAGATAGCCCGTGAAGCCTCCTCCGCCCAATGCCAACGCCCGTTTGCCGCATGCCCGTGCCATCTCGCCCTCAGCATAGGATCGACCGCATCGCCTGCACAGACGTTCATCGATCGACGAAGTGTGGTTGCCGCTTCTCCAGGAAGGCGGCCACGCCTTCTCGTTTGTCCTCTGTCTCACAGAGCCCGCCGAACAGACGCGCCTCCAATGCCAGGCCCTCCTGCAGAGTCAGCTCCCTCCCCTCACGAATCGCTCGCAGCGACCCGCGCAGTGCCGTCAGACTCTTCGCTGCGATGTTCCGTGCCATCCCCTGAGCCTGACGCAGCAGATCTTCCGGCGCGATGACCTCAGAGACCAACCCGAGCGCCCTGGCCTCCTGCGCGGAAATCGAGTCGCCCGTCAGGATCAGCTCCATGGCCTTGGATTGCCCGACGATCCTGGGTAGACGCTGAGTGCCGCCGAAACCCGGCATGATGCCCAGATTGATTTCCGGCTGGCCCAACCGACTGCCCTCCGCCGCGAGACGGATGTGGCAACACATGGCCAGTTCCAGCCCTCCGCCAAGGCAGGCACCATTGATGGCAGCAATAACAGGTTTATCCAACGTCTCGATGCGATTCAGAATGGCCTGACCTTGTTGCGCAATCGTTACGCCCTCCTGCGACGAAGCCACCGCAGCCAACACGCGAATGTCGGCCCCTGCAACAAAGAATCGGCCAGTCCCGGTCAGGACAACCGACTTAACGGCCTCATCCTCGTCGCACTGGCCAATCGCCAGGCTCAGCTCAGCGAGAAGGTCAGGGGTGAGCGCATTCGCCGGAGGACGATTGATCACGAGCGTGGCCACTGCACCATCCACCGTGCAAGAGACCATTGAGCCGGTTGTTGTGGTCATACGAACCTCACCTGGTTCATCGGTTCAACGATTGACGTAACGAGCGGCGCACTGCCCGCCCACATGGCGGTGGCGACCGTCAATAGGGAAAAAACCCCCTGCCGGCCAGTTGCCCGGTAAAACCGGCATCCACCAGTCTTCGCAACATCGGAGCGGGCCAGAAGCGAATTCCCACACTCTCTGTGAACTTGTCCAACTGCCGGAGGACTTCATCGATGCCAAGTTGGTCGGCAAGGTGCAATGGCCCTCCCTTTTCATTCGGAAAGCCCGTGCCCGCCACCACCGCGAGATCGATATCACGCGCCGAGGCCACACCTTCCTGCAGCGCAATGACCGCCTCATTCACCATAGCCAACAGCGGCCGTGCCCTCGTCCACTGACGCCGAAAGCCCCCGCTGTGCTGCCGAGCTTGCTGCATGAGATCTTCGAGACCGTGATCCACGCCTCCCGTCTCCGCGCTTCCATACCGATAGAATCCCTGTCCGGCTTTGACTCCCATCCGTCCCGCTTTCACCATCGCCTCCAGCAACGGCGCCGGAGCCATTCGCGGCCCGTACGACCGGTGAAGAATCCGTGCAACCTCGAGCGCGATATCCAGCCCGACGGAATCCAACAGGGCAAAGGGGCCGACAGGCATCCCGAACGAGACCATGTCCTGCTCGATCTCGTTGAGGGACACGCCACTGTCTTGGAGACACCAGACGGCCTCGTTCAAATAGGGAGAGAGCAGCCGATTGACGAGAAAACCCGCGCATTCCTTCACGACGACCGGCGTCTTGCGGAGACCTTCCGCAAAACCGACGACATCCTCGACTGTGTGGGCATCCGTCGCCAACCCGGGAATGACTTCCACCAGCGGCATGGCATAGGCCGGATTGAAAAAATGCAATCCGATCACGTTGCCGGGACGAGTGGTTCCAGCCCCGAGTGCTGAAATGGATAACGCAGAGGTATTGGTCGCCAGGATGGCACTCCGCGCGCAGATGCGGTCAAGTTCCTGGAAGACTTGCCGCTTCAGCGCCAGATCTTCAGGCACAGCCTCGATGACCAGATCGACCCCTTTCAGGCCTTCGAGGTTCGGGGAGGCGGTGACTAACAGCATTTTTTCCTCCAGCTGTTCAGGCGTCATCTTCCCCTTGTCCACACGAGCCTCGTAAATCCTCCGCACCCCGGCGACGCCTTGCACGGCAAGAGCCTCCTGTCGATCCGCCACCACCACCGGCAGACCGGCATAACTCACCACTTCTGCGATCTGCGCGCCCATGGTTCCAGCCCCCAGCACTCCGACGGTGTAGATATACATCGACTCACCAGGCAGCCCGGCGCCGCCTCCTTCTCACACCTGCTCAAGCACCATTGCGGCGCCCTGTCCGCCGCCGACACACATGGCGACCGCGCCGAGCGAAGCCCCCCGCCGCCGCATTTCATAGAGCAAGGTGATCACCAGACGTGTCCCGGTCATACCGACCGGATGTCCCAGAGCGATCGCCCCGCCGTTCACATTGACGAGGTCCCGCTTTAACCCCAACACACGCTCCACCGCGAGGTATTGCGCGGCAAATGCTTCGTTTACTTCGAGCAACGCCAAATCGGCAAGACTCACCCCGGCACGTTTGAGAGCCAACGGCAGCGCCTCCGCCGGACCGATACCCATGCGGGTGGGATCCACGCCGACAAAGGCGTAACTCTTGATGCGTCCGAGCGGTCGACAGTTCAACTCACGCGCACGCGCGGCGGACATGACCATCGCCGCCGCCGCCCCATCATTGAGCGGGCAACTATTTCCCGCAGTGACGGTGCCGCCGTCCTTAAACAGCGGCGGGTAGAGTGCCAGTTGCTGTTCGGTCAATCCGACATTCGGCCCTTCATCCTGGGTCATCGTGACCGGGGCGACATCCCGCCCCGCCACCGATTTCGGGATCACGACCGGAAACACCTCCTCCTTGAGCCGCCCCTCGCGAATCGCTTTGAACGCACGCCGGTGGCTCTCCACGGCAAACCGATCCTGTTCCTCATGACCGATGCCAAACTCCTCAGCCAGGGTTTCCGCCGTCCGCCCCATCAGCTGACCACAAAACGCATCCGTCAATCCCTCCCAAATGCTGTCGATGAATTCCGCGTGGCGGAGACGTTTGCCCCATCGCATCTCCCGCGAAACAAACGGGGCGCGACTCATGCTCTCGACTCCGCCGACGATCTGCACGTCCGCATCCTCGCTCTGAATATTTTGGTAGGCGTTGACGAACGGTTGGAGGCCTGACGAACAATTGCGTTGGACCGAATACGCGGGCGTGCGAACGGGAAGACCTGCCAGAAGAGCGATGACACGCGCGACGTTATACGCATCGCTCGTATGCCCGACGGAACCGATGATGACCTCGTCGATGAGGTGCGGATCCACTTGGGCACGCAGGATCACTTCCCGCACGGCCAACTCACCCATCTTGTGGGGTGTCAGATCCTTCAGAGCGCCGCCGAAGTTGCCGATGGGGGTTCGTGCACCGGTCGTCACGACGACTTCTTTCACAGCGCCTCCTTGTGGCCGTCACCTTGCTTATCGCGTCGGCTGCGCATCCGTGACAGGCCTCTCCGCACCATCCCGCAGCGCTCTTCGCAACACCTTGCCGATAATGGTCCGCGGCAATTCGCTCCGAAATTCAATCACCGTCGGCACCTTGAATCGCGCCAGCGAGGTGCGACAGTGGTCGATCAGATCCTGTTCGGTCACTGACGTGCCAGAGATCGGCACGACATACGCTTTCACCGCTTCTCCGTAATGGTGATCCGGAGTGCCGACCACCACCGCCTCCTGCACGGCAGGATGCTGAGACAGGATCTCTTCCACCTCTCGTGGATAAACCGTCTCTCCCCACGGCTTGATCACGTCCTTCTTTCGATCCATGAAAAAGAAAAACCCGTCTTCATCCCGCCTCACGATGTCACCGGTATACAACCAGCCGTCTCGCAAGACGGCCCGCGTCTCCGCCTCGTTGTTCCAATAGCCCTGCATCACCTGCGGCCCGCGGACGACAAGTTCTCCTGCTTCGCCGATCGACACATCCCGATGCCCGGTCTCTACATCGACAATCCGTGCGTCCGTATCTGGAAACGGCACCCCCATTGAACCATGCGGATGCGGACCCTGAATCGGATTGCAGTGAGTCGTCGGGCCGGCTTCGGTCAACCCATACCCCTCTGAAATGGTGACCCCGCTCAACCGTTCAAATGCATCCTGCACATCGGCCGACAGCGGGCTGGCCCCGCAGAGACAGACCCGAATCGAACGCAGGTCGTGCCGGCGCGCCTTGGCACACTCAGTCATCATCGAGAACATCATCGGCACACCGGACATGATGCTGACCCCATGTTTCTGAATCGCCGTCATCACCTCGTCGGCTTGGAAGCGGGGGAGCAACACGATTCGAGAACCGGTCGCCACCGCAAGATTTTGGCACGTGCTCAACCCGTAACAATGAAACAGCGGGACCGCGCCCAGAAAGACCTCCTGCCCCTCACGGAAATTCGAACACCAGCGGCGGCCTTGCAAGGCGCTGACCACCACGTTCCGATGCGTGAGCATGACCCCCTTGGGGATACCGGTCGTGCCGCCGGTGTACTGAATCTGGGCCAGGCTGGTGGGTTCCACAGAGGGCAAGGACGACGTCTCGGCCTCCGTTGCCATAGGCACAGGATCGAGAAGTTCAAGAAAACCATACACCGGTGCAATCTTCTCCACCACGATCCAGCGCTTCGCCCACCGTGCTTGTAAGGGATACAACAGTTTTTTTGCAGTCGGCAAAAAGTCTCGCAGGCTGGTGACAATGATCCGCTTGGGCAGGCCTGCTCGCTCGCGAGCGACGCGGATGCGTGGATACAGAAGATCCAAGGCGACGATGGTCTCACTACCCGAGTCCGCGAGCTGAGTCTGAATTTCGCGCTCGACATACAGCGGGTTCATGGGCACGACAACGGCACCGGCCTTCATCGCACCATAGTACGCAATGACTGCCTGGGGGATGTTCGGCAGCATGAGCGCCACACGATCACCCGCCTGCACACCAAGCCCGCGTAGCGCCAGGGCAAAGCGAGTGGTGAGGTCATTGAGTTCACGGTAGCTGAGGGTCGTACCGTAGAAATGGAGTGCCGGCGAGTCGGGGAAGCGTGAGGCAGAGCGCCGGAGCAGGTCCGGAACGGTCCATTCCGGATAGCCGGAGGTGGCAGGCACGCCGGGATCATACCGGTTGATCCATGACCGAGGCATACACGCCTCCCCCTGGACCGGTGACGGGATTATCCCCGCAACTCGCTCCCACGCTGTGGCATTGCGTGGCTCCCTGCCTGCGCGGAACCAGCGGGCACCCGTTCGAGGCCC
Source organism: Nitrospira sp. (assembly GCA_016788885.1). Taxonomy (NCBI): domain Bacteria; kingdom Pseudomonadati; phylum Nitrospirota; class Nitrospiria; order Nitrospirales; family Nitrospiraceae; genus Nitrospira; species Nitrospira sp. The sequence continues at coordinate 42,832 of JAEURX010000036.1, forward strand.
ATCCAAAATCCTTCGAGATAGTCGAGCACCGCGTTCATCCCGAAGCGAAAATCACTTTTCTCACTCTCCGACATGCCGGACGGTGAGACGGATGCTGCACCGTCAATCGCCTCCATGGCTTGCGCCATGGCCTGCTCATGCCCAGCCTCAAGCTGTCGGTGAAACGTAAAGTAGGTCATGTCCATGTGAGGGTACCGGGTAGCCTGCACGATTGAGAGCCCGGGAATGAGTTGGTCCCACATCGTAATAGCCATGTTTTCGAGACCAAACGATGCGCCCAGTGCCGTCGTATGGTTTCGACTGCTGTACAACGCTTCCATGCCTTCAATGTAGGCACGCGTGGAGGTGCGCATCGGCGTCGTCATGGCTGCATGAACGGACATGCCGATGGAACGCAAAAACCGCCGATACAACAACTCGTGCCGATTCTTGACGAGTCCGTCGCCGAGCTCCGAATAGAGCACCCGGGTCAATTCATCGGCGACGGCTTCATCTTCAGTGTTGACCAGCTGGGCGGCAAGGATGCGCGGGAAACACCGCGCGAAGCTGTAGAACTGGATGGCAAACTCATCAAACTCTTCGTCACTGATATGGCCGGCCTGAAAGCGTGTCAGAAATGAATTGTGGATCGCTCCGTGTTGGAGCACTTCGGCGCGAACGTCGTCGTAAAACGGCATGGCGCACCTCCTCGCCCATCAGAGGATCGTGCCTCCTCCATTAATGCGATTTTCATATCACCTCGCCCTGATAGTCATTCGACGCAATGCGATAAAGGAGAAATGCATTTCGAACAACCGCCATTCACGATCATGCCAAGACTTTCTATTGCGTCGTACAAATAATACAGAATCTATATTGAATGATGCAACTACTTTGTTATATAGTCGGATCATGATCGATGCAGGACTCTCACGACAGATGAGACGGCGCGAGGTTCCACGCACACCGAGCAGGAGGACCCGCCATGAAAGACGCCATCGGCATTGACCACGTCACCTTGTGCGTTAAGAATCTGGCCGCCACACGATTTCTCTTCACACAGATTCTCGGATTCCATGTCATCTGGGCGGCGCAAGATGTCGGGAGCGACAAGTCCTCCATGGACACGGTCGTGGTCCAGAGAGGCGAGGCGAAGATCGCCCTCATGCAAGGGAGAAACAAAGAGCAGAAGTCCCAGATCTGCGAGTTCGTCGAGAAATACGGCGAGGGTGTCCAGCATATTGCACTTGAGGTGGACGACATCGATGCGGTCTGCCGTGAATGGGAAGCCCACGGCGTCAGATTCAGCGGAGACATCAAAGACGGCAGAGACGGCTTCGGGCCCCTGCGACAGCGCTTCACCTATCCCCTCTTCCCCGAATGCGGCCTGTTCCTGGAATTGACCCAACGGCAGCACGGTCGAGAGGAATCCAAAACGTTCGTACGCGCCACCGTCGAGGCGTTGTATCGAGACATCGAGCGGGATCAACACAGAGGCATCACACGAACGATCGTCGACTATGAGACCTTGCCGCTTCCCTTTGAAACGGCTGAGGCCGCCTCCCTTCAACATGCATCCTGAGACATCGAGCCGCACCTGACCGGTCAGGAGGTGTGCGATGTATCTGCGGAAACAAGGCACCGCCCCCAATCAGGCTCACGTCGGCATTCCCGAGGGCCTGTACGAAGACGAGCACGGTCGCCAGGGATTCTCGGGCCCTTCCTCACACCTCTATCACCGTCGGCCTCCGACCGAGTGGAGCCGGATCGAAGGCCCTCTACGGCCGCGAGCCTGTACCTGCACGGAATTACCCACTCCCGACCAACGCATCCCCGATGGGGGGCCGGTCATGATTCTCCAAAGTCCTGATGCGCGAGTCTGTATTTCACGCCGACACGCGACGATGACGCATTTCGTGCGCAACGCCGACGGTGACGAAATGATCTTCGTACACCAGGGACAAGGACGGCTTGAAACCGACTACGGCCTGCTGCCGTATGAGCCCGGCGATTACCTCGCCATTCCGAAGGGAACGACGTATCGTGTACATGTCGACCCCGCGCAGGACGACGGCCTCTTTCTGATCGTTGAAACTCAGGCTCCGCTCACCCTTCCGGAACGGGGTCCGCTCGGCCGGCATGCCTTGTTTGATCCGGGCGTGATCGTGGCACCGGAACTCGGCCCCTCCCCTGAGGATGCGACACTCCAGCGCGAATGGGAAGTGCGCATCAGACGCGCCGGGGAAGAAACTCGCGTCTACTATCCCTACTATCCCATGGATGTCGAAGGCTGGAAGGGTGATCTGTGGGCGGCAAAGTTGAACGTGCGTGACTTTCGCCCCGTCACCAGCCCCCGGTACCACCTCCCCCCCAGTGTCCACGCCACCTTTCACGCCGGGGGGCTTCTGATCTCCACCTTTGCACCACGGCCTTTGGAGACCGATCCACAAGCGCTGCGCGTCCCGTTCTATCACCGCAACATGGATTACGACGAAGTCCTGTTCTACCACCAGGGAGAGTTCTTCAGCCGCGCGGGCATTCGCGCCGGCATGTTGACGGTGCACCCACAGGGTATCCATCACGGGCCCCATCCTCAGGCGGTAGCCGCCAGCAAATCGAAGGACCAGACCAGTGAAGTGGCCGTCATGATTGAGTCGCGACACCCGTTTCGGGTGACGGCAGAATTTGAAACGGCGGAGTTCAAAGATTACGCCATGAGCTGGAGTCGGCCATGAAACTGGTGAGCTTCGACATCCACACTCCGGTCGGCACCTTCACGAGAATCGGCGCACACCGGGAGCATTGCATCATTGATCTCAACATGGCCTATGCCCGCCGGCTGGCCGACCAAGGAGAACCGCAGCCGCGCCGGCTGGCGGATGCACAGCTCCCGTCCACCATGTCGGAGTTTCTGGCTGGCGGCACCTCCGCAATGGAGGCGGCGCGGCATGCGTTGAATCACGCGGTCGCCCTCGGTACCTCCGCAACAGGCCCGGCCGGTGAAACGATGGCGTACGATCCCGGCTCCGTCTCCCTAAGGGCGCCGCTCCCCACCCCCTCGTCCCTGCGCGACTTCATCGCGTTCGAGGCCCACATCGCCGCCACCTCCAAGCGGCGCGGGCAACCGATTCCGCCTGAATGGTACAAGGCCCCGGTCTACTACAAGGGGAACCATCGGACGATCATCGGACCGGACCACCGACTTCGTTGGCCGTTGAACACGCACAAGTTGGATTACGAACTCGAGTTGGCCTGCATCATCGGGCGCCAAGGCATCAACATCACTGAACGTGACGCACCCGCATACATTGCCGGCTACACCATCATGAATGACTTCAGCGCGAGGGATATCCAATTTCAGGAAATGGCCTGCCGCCTCGGTCCCGCGAAGGGGAAAGACTTCGCCACGGCAATCGGTCCCTGCATCATGACGCCTGACGACATTCCTGATCTTGCTGCCCTGGAGATGATCGCCCGCATCAATGGAGAGGTCTGGTCGCGGGGACGATTCGGTTCGATTCACTGGTCCTTCCCGCAGATGATCGAGCATGTCTCCCGAGATGAGGCCATGTATCCCGGCGACCTCCTGGGCTCCGGTACCGTCGGCGGCGGCTGCGGATTAGAGCTTGATCGCTACCTCAAACCGGGAGATGTCGTGGAATTGGAAATTCAGCCGATCGGCATCCTTCGCACCACCATCGCCACACCAGATGAGAGGAGCGCGTGACCATCATGCTGTCATCCCTCGACAAATCGCCGGACGCCGCCAACCTGGAGCTGGTGGAACGACATCGAGCGCTCTATGAGGGGCCGGAGATCGACACCACACTCGCGCACCTCATTCGCGACACCCCCCGTCCCACGTTGTCTGCCTGGGATATTCAGCAACTCCTGCGCCGTTCGCGCGCCGTGTATTTCGACAGTCATGTCGAGGTGGTCTCAGGCCACCATACGGGTGTCTACCTTCGCTTCGAGGCCGTGGCTCGATTTCCAGATCTGATCACGCGTCTCGCGTCCGACATGGCGGAGTGGATCGTGGAGACCTTCGGGCATACTCCTCCGACAGGAATTATCACCACGTCATCGGATGCTCGGCTATTGGCCCAACGCACCAGCGAACTCCTCGCGGGGCGATTGCCGCTGCGGGTGGTCCTGACGCCGTTCAATCGACAGACGGGCAAAATCGGCACCGATCTGGTCCAAGGCACGATCGACACCGGAGAACGATTCCTGGCGTTGAATGATGTGACGACACGAGGCCTGTGCGTCAATAAACTGGGAACCGTGGTCACCGATCGCGGCGGACAGGTGGCGGGCATGATGGTTTTTGCCAGACGCGACAGCGGCCAGTTCCCGCTGATAGCCGAACTGACCAGCACCTACCCGTTTTATGTCGGCGTCGATCTCGAGATGCCCCAGTGGGAACCATCCGCCTGTCATCTATGCAGCGACAACAAACCGCTATTCCTCTGGAGGGATCTGCCCGAGCTGTAAACAGGACCGCGAACAACCGGGGCACAAGGAGGGGCTATGGACCAGGCCGCCGTATCGAAAGACATCCCTCGCAGCGACCTCCTGAACATGTACTTCTATCTCCGGCTGACGAGAAGCCTGGAAGACCGGATCAGCGCCCTGTACCGCCAGGGACGTATCGTCGGCGGCGTCTACACCAGTCACGGCATGGAAGCCATCGCGGTCGGCTACGCCTCGGCGTTGCAGCCCGACGATGTCATCGCTCCCTTTCATCGCGATATGGGAGCCTTTCTGATTCGCGGGTTCACGCCCGGTGAAATCATCGCCCAATATCTCGGCAAACAGACCGGTCCCACCAAAGGCAAAGACGGCAACGTGCACATGGGTGATCTGAAACGGGGGATGATCGGATTCGTCAGCCACTTGGCCGACAACCTGCCGGTCGCAGCCGGCGCCGCACTCGCATTCAAGATCCGGGGAGAGGCGCGCGTGGCCTTTGCCGGAACCGGCGACGGCGGAACGAGCCGCGGGGATTTCCATGAGGCCATGAACTTCGCAGCGGTCCGAAAACTCCCCGTCGTGTATTTCTGCACGAACAATCAATACGCCTACTCGACGCCGGTCTGCTATCAAATGGCGATCACGGATGTGGTCGAACGAGCGAAAGCCTATGGCATGCCGGGGGAAATTGTGGATGGCAACGACGTCGCCGCTGTCTACCTTGCCTGCCGTCGCGCCGTCGCTCAGGCCAGGACCGGCGCGGGCCCGACGTTTCTCGAGTTTAAGACGATGCGCATGCACGGGCATTCCGAACATGATGCGGCGAAGTATGTCCCGCGAGAATTATTGGAGGAATGGAAAGCCAAAGATCCTATTCTCCGGGCAGAACGGTTACTGATGACACTGGGCTACGCGGACGAATCCTATTTCCGCGATGTGGGCGAACGCGCCAAGAAAGACGTCGACGCAGGGGCGGAGTTCGCGGAACAGAGTCCGCTTCCGGAAGGGCGCGAGACCCTTGTCGGCGTGTTTGCGTCACTCGATGAGGTGTCGGCATGATCACCATACCCACCACCCAGGAAGTCACCTACGTCGACGCAATTTCCCAGGCCTTGGACGAAGAAATGAGCCAGGATGAACGGGTCTTCCTCATGGGGGAAGACATCGGCCTCTACGGAGGGGCGTTCAAGGTGACGGACGGCTTCCTGAAAAAATATGGCGAATGGCGGGTGCTGGATACCCCGCTTTCGGAATCAGGCTTCGTCGGCGCGGCGATCGGCGCAGCCATGATGGGGTTGCGTCCGGTGGTCGAGATGCAGTTTGCGGATTTTATTTCCTGCGCCTTCGATCAGATCACCGAAGTCGCCGCAAAGAATCACTACCGATGGGGCGCGGCGGTGCCTCTGGTCATCCGAGCACCGTTCGGCGGCGGGGTCCACGGCGGCCCGTTCCACTCGGAATGTCCCGAGGGCTGGTTCTTCCATTCGCCAGGGCTCAAGATCGTGGCCCCGTCCACCCCCTATGATGCCAAGGGGCTTCTCAAGGCCGCGATTCGTGATCCCAACCCGGTCCTATACTTCGAGCACAAGTTTCTCTATCGGCGTATCAAGGCCGTCTTGCCGCAGGAGGAATTCGTCGTGCCGCTCGGGAAAGCCGAGGTCAAACGCAACGGCCGCGACATTTCGGTCATCACGTATGGGGCGATGGTGCATCTGGCGTTGGAGGCGGCGGACCTGTTGAGCAAGGAAAGCCTCGAGCTTGAAGTCGTGGATCTTCGCACACTCATCCCGCTCGACAAGGAGACAGTATACGAATCGGTCCGCAAGACCAGCAAAGCCATCCTGCTGCATGAGGACAATAAAACCGGCGGCATCGGGGCAGAGATCGCCGCGCTCCTGGCGGAAGACTGCTTCGACTGTCTGGACGGGCCCATTCTCCGCATCGCCCCGCCCGACACGCCGGTGCCGTTTAGTACGCCATTGGAAGAATTCTTTTTACCCAAAGTGAGCGACATCGTCGCAGGAGCCAGGAAGCTGGCGGCCTATTGAGCTGCAAACGAAGCCGTGATCAGCTGACCGCCCAACGCTGAGAGCCTGAGGTTCACGTGGCAACCGATATCGTCATGCCTCAACTGGGGGAAAGCATCGCCGAAGGGACCGTCATCAAATGGCTGATCCCGCCTGGCGGCATGGTCGAAAAGGACCAGCCCCTGTTGGAGGTCGAAACCGAAAAGGTGGCACTCGATATTCCCGCTCCCGCCACCGGCGTTCTCCGCGAGGTCCTCGTGCAGGAAGGAGCGACCGTGCCGGTCGGGACTGTGTTAGCCAGGCTTGAGCATGAACCGGTGGAAACCGTGATGAGTCGGGTGGGAGGCATAGGGGTACGTGCTCGCAGCTCGGCTGCAGAGGGAGCGCCACACTATTCTCCGGCGGTGAAACAGGTGGCCCGTGAGCACGACATCCAACTGTCGGAGGTCACAGGCAGCGGCGAGGGGGGACGGATCACCAAAAAAGACGTCCTGGACGCCGTCGCCAAACGAGGCACCTCCACGCCCCCCCCTTCTGCCGCCCCAACGCTACCAAACGCGGAGGAGGAGCTGGTCCCGTTCAATCACATGCGAAAAACCATCGCGGAGCGGATGGTCTCCAGTCGCCGTACGTCGGCTCACGTCGCAACGTTTTTCGAAGCCGATTGCTCCGGTATCGAGCAGTTCCGCGCCGGTCGTTCATTGACCTACCTCTCGTTTGTCATCAGCGCCGTCAGTACTGCCCTGAGAGCACTGCCGATGGTGAATGCCAGCTGGCGCGACCACGGCATCGTGCTCAACAAGGCCCTGCACATCGGCATCGCGGTGGCGATCGAGGACGGCTTGCTCGTGCCGGTAATTCGTCATGCCGATCGCAAGGGACTGACGCAGATCGCGAAGGAAGTGGCTGATCTGGCACAACGCGCCAGAAGCAAGCGCCTGGCACCGGAAGACGTACTGGACGGGACGTTCACCATCACCAATCACGGCGGATTCGGCAGCCTGTTCAGCACACCGATCATCAATCAGCCGCAGAGCGCCATTCTCGGCGTGGGCGCCGTGCAGAAGCGTGCCGTCGTGATTAACGACGCCATCGCGATTCGGCCCATGTGCTACCTGAGCCTGTCGTTCGATCACCGGATCATCGATGGCGCCATCGCCGATCGATTCATGAGTCTCGTGAAGCAGCACCTGGAAACCAGCCACTGGGACACACGGCTATGAGCACCGGACAACGGGCTGTCATCGTCAGTGCGGCTCGAACCCCGATGGGTAGTTTCAACGGCGCGTTTAGCTCCATGCCCGCGCCTACGTTGGGCAGTCTCGCCATTGCCGAAGCGGTCAACCGCATCCACCTGCCTGGAGAGCAGGTCGATGAAGTCGTGATGGGATGCGTGCTCAGCGCCGGGCTGGGTCAGGCCCCGGCGCGACAGGCGGCCATCGGCGCGGGGCTTCCCCACAAGGTCGGAGCCGTAACCGTGAATAAGGTCTGCGGCAGCAGTCTCCAGAGCGTCATCATGGCGAGCCGGGCCATCGCCTTGGGAGAAGCACGTATCATCGTGGCAGGCGGCATGGAAAACATGACCCGCGCCCCGTTCCTGTTGGAAAAGGCCAGGCAGGGCTACCGCCTGGGCCATGGTGAATTGACCGACAGTCTCATCAAGGACGGGCTGTGGGATGTGTACAACCAGTTTCACATGGGCAACGCCGGAGAACGGTGTGCGGCCGCCTATCGGTTTTCCCGGCAGGAGGTGGACGACTTTGCCCTCGAAAGTTATCGCCGCGCACGTGAAGCGATCACCGGCGGTTCATTCACCAGAGAGATTGTCCCGGTCGAGGTGCCCCAGAAAAAAGGCGCACCACTCAGCGTCGCGGACGATGAGGAGCCGAACCGGGTCGATCTCTCAAGGCTGCGGCACCTGAAGCCCGTCTTTCAGGACGACGGGGTCTTGACGGTGGGAAACTCCCCTTCCTGCAACGACGGCGCGGCGGCACTGGTCCTGATGGCGGAGGAGGAAGCCCGGCGATTGGGGCTGACACCAATGGCTAGGATTGTCGGATATGCGGGAACCGCGCTGGCGCCTGAATGGTTCACCATCGCCCCGATCGAGGCCATCCGCCGCCTGCTGTCACAGACCGGATGCGCCATCGGAGACATCGACCTGTTTGAAATCAACGAGGCTTTTTCCGCCGTCTCGCTCGCCATCAATCGGGAATTGGGCTTGGATCCGAAAAAGGTGAACGTGAACGGCGGGGCGGTCGCGTTGGGCCATCCCATCGGCGCAACAGGAGCGAGAATTCTGACCACGCTCCTGTACGCAATGGAAGCCCGCGATGCCCGCCGCGGGCTGGCCGGGCTGTGCATCGGGGGTGGCGAAGCGCTGGCGCTTCTCATCGAACGTTGAGGAAGGACCGCAGCGGGAAGGAACCGGGATGACCATCGACGACGTCAAAACCATCGGTGTCGTAGGCGCGGGACAGATGGGGCGCGGCATCGCGCAGGTGCTGGCGACCTCCGGGTGGAATGTCTTGCTGGTGGACGTGGCGGAAGAAGTCCTGGAGGAGGCCACCAGGAAACTCTGGCAGGGTGTGACCAAGGCCGTCGAAAAGGGAGCCCTGCGCGGCGACCAAGCCGGTGCAGCCATGGCCATCATTCACCCCATGCGGCACCTGCAACGCTTGCGGGAGGCGCAGGTGGTCATCGAAGCGATCCCGGAAGATGCGGTCATGAAGCGGGCGCTCTTCGCCCAACTGGGTCAGGTCTGTGAGCCGTCGACCCTGCTGGCCAGCAACACCTCTTCGATTTCCATCGCGAGTCTAGGCATGGCGTCGGGCCGACCGGATCGCGTGCTGGGCCTGCATTTCATGAATCCCGTTCCGGTCATGCGCCTGGTTGAAGTCGTACGCGCCATCGGCACCTCCGAGCAGGCTACGCACCTCGCATTAGAACTGATCCGGCGAGCCGGAAAAACGCCGGTCGTCTGCAAAGATTTTCCCGGCTTCATCGTCAATCGCGTGCTCATCCCCATGATCAACGAAGCCATCTTCGCGCTGGAAGACGGCGTGGCGACGGCAGAAGAAATCGATCTCGCCATGGTGGAAGGCACGCACCATCCCGTCGGTCCCCTGGCCTTGGCGGACCGCATCGGCTTGGATACGGTACTCGCCATCTGTGAGGTGTTGCATCAAGATCTGGGTGATCCCAAGTTTCGTCCTTGCCCTTTGTTACGCAAGTATGTGGAGGCGGGCTGGCTCGGCAGGAAAAGCGGGCACGGGTTCTATCAATACGGAGAGCAGCCTGCGATGCAGATCCCCTGACTTCCCCGTCGCTGTACTGGAGGGTCGCGTCATGAGCGAGCGGACATCTCGACGTACCTCTCTCTCCGATCTCGAGATCGAACCGGTCTACACACCCGACCATCTCAAAGGCTGGAGTGCCGAACGGGATCTCGGCCTCCCGGGCGCATTCCCCTACACCCGCGGCATCCATTCGACCATGTACCGCAGCCGCCTTTGGACCATGCGGCAATTCGCGGGCTTCGGCTCGGCAGACGACACCAACCGCCGCTTCCACTACCTGCTCCATCATGGTCAAACCGGACTGAGTGTCGCCTTCGACTTGCCGACACTGATGGGACTCGACTCGGATGATCCACGGGCCCTAGGCGAAGTGGGTCGTTGCGGCGTCGCGATTTCGTCTCTGGCCGACATGGAGCGGCTTTTCGACGGCATTCCGCTGGATCAGGTCACAACCTCGATGACGATCAATGGGCCGGCGGCCGTACTCTTCGCCATGTACCTCGCGGTCGCCCGCAAACGCGGCATGCCCTTTTCGCAGCTCGGCGGCACCATCCAGAACGACATGTTGAAAGAGTACATCGCACAAAAAGAGTGGCTGTTCCCACCTGAGCCTCACATGGCCTTGATCGTCGACACGATCGCCTACTGTGCCGAGCATCTCCCCAAATGGCATCCGATCAGCATCAGTGGGTACCACATCCGGGAAGCCGGATCGACGGCGGTTCAGGAGCTCGCCTTCACCCTGTACGACGGGCTCACCTACGTGGAGTCCGCGAGACAGGCCGGACTCGATGTCGACACGTTTGCGCCGACCCTCTCCTTCTTTTTCAACGTGCACAATGACTTCTTTGAGGAGATCGCCAAGTTTCGTGCGGCTCGACGATTGTGGGCGCGTGAAATGGAACGGCGCTATCATCCCAAGAATCCTCGCTCACTTCAGCTCCGGTGTCATGCCCAGACCGCAGGATGTTCTCTCACCGCGCAACAGCCGATGAACAACGTGGTGCGGACTAGCCTCCAGGCTCTGGCGGCCGTGCTGGGTGGCACACAGTCGCTCCATACCAACTCGATGGATGAAACCTTGGCCCTCCCGACGGAAGAGGCGGTCAAGCTCGCCCTCAGAACCCAACAGATCATCGCGACTGAGAGCGAGATCGTGAATACCGTCGATCCATTGGGCGGATCGTTTTTCGTCGAGTCGCTGACGAATCGCCTGGAAGAAGGAGCTCAGGACTATTTTCGCCGGCTCGACGAAATGGGAGGCATGATCAGGGCCATCGAACAAGGTTTCCCGCAGCGTGAGATTCTCGAGGCGTCACAGCGGTATCAGGGACAGCTCGAGCGGGGCGCACGGGGTCTGGTCGGCGTCACGGATCATGCAGAGGAGACACCCTGCCCGATTCCTATCTTGCGGATCGGCCCGGAGGTGGAACAGGAGCAGGTGGCACGACTGTCGGATCTGCGCAAATCACGCGACCCCTTCAGAATGGCCGGGGCCTTGGAAGAAGTGCAGGAAGCGGCAGCCTGTCATCAAAATGTGATCCCCTCCCTCATTGAGGCCGTCCAAGCGAAGGCGACCGTGGGCGAGATTTGCAGCGCATTGCGCGAGGTGTACGGAACCTACCGCGAACCGGTGGTGTTATGAAACTGGGAGCATTCCACATCCATCCTGTCACGGATGGCCGATTTCGACTCGATGGCGGAGCCATGTTCGGTGTCGTCCCCAAAACGCTCTGGGAACGCTGTTGCCCCGCGGATGAGCACAACCGCATTCCCCTCAGCTTAACCTGCCTGTTGATCAAAGCACACGGGAAGAATGTGTTGGTGGATACGGGGCTGGGCGACAAAGAGGATGCGAAATTTCATTCGATCTTTGCCGTCGAACGCACGCCGACGCTCAGCGAATCCCTCGCGCAGCAGGGCCTCAGCCACGACGACATCCATCTGGTCGTGAATACGCATCTGCACTTTGATCACGCCGGAGGCAACACCGTCGCCGCCGGCCCGCAATCCCTGAAGCCGGCGTTTCCCAAAGCCACCTACTGTGTCCAACTGGGAGAATACGAAGACGCGGCTCAGGCCAATGAACGGACGAGGGCCAGTTATCGCCATGAGAATCTGACGCCCGTCTCACACGCGGGGCAATGGGAATTCATTCGTGGAGACACGGAACTCCTTCCAGGCGTGACCGCGATCGTCACGGCCGGGCATACCCGTTACCACCAAAGCGTGAAAGTGGAGTCCGAAGGGAACACCGCCTTCTTTCTCGGCGACCTCATTCCCACCGTCTCACATCTGCCTCTTCCCTACATCATGGGGTATGACCTCAACCCGGTCCGCACCCTGGACACCAAACGGTGGGTGCTGGAGCAGGCCGTCGCCGGACATTGGCTCCTGATCTTCGAACATGACCCGTTGGTGCAGGCCGGTCATGTCAGAAAAACGCCGGCAGGCACGTATGTGCTGGAGGAGGTGCGGCTATGGCAGTAGCAGCGTCCCCCTTGCGGATTTTGATCGGCAAGATCGGACTGGACGGACATGACCGGGGCGTCAAACTCGTGGCGAGAGCGCTCCGCGATGCCGGGGTGGAGATCATTTATACCGGGCTTCACCAGACGCCGGAGCAAGTCGTGGCCACCGCCATCCAGGAGGATGTCCATGCCATCGGACTCAGCATCCATTCCGGCGCCCACAATTCACTGTTCCCCCGGGTACTGCATTTACTGCGTGAACAGGGAGCCGGCGACATCACCCTGTTCGGCGGAGGAATCATTCCCGATGAGGATGTGCCGCGGTTGAAAGCGGCCGGCGTCCAGATGCTGTTTCGCCCGGCGACGCCGATGCACGACATCGTGGAGTTTGTGAAGGGACTACACGCCGAACGGTAAGGAGCACCTCACGATGCATGCGCTGCCCACCGCCGTGATGCGTCATTCGGACGAATTCACCCGCAACCGTGCGCATTACGAACAGCTGGCCGCCGACCTACGGAAACATCTCACGTGGTCGCAGGCGGGCGGCCCGGCCGACGCGGTGGCGCTTCACCAGCAACGCGGCAAGCTGACGGCGCGTGAACGGATCACGGCGTTGCTCGATCATGGCTCGCCCTGGATCGAATTGAGCCCACTCGCCGCTCTCGGCCTCTACGACAACCGTGTGCCCTCCGCCGGCATCATCACCGGAATCGGTTCCGTTTCGGGGCGATGGTGTGTCATCACCGCCAACGATGCCACGGTCAAAGGCGGCACGTACTTCCCCATGACCATCAAGAAGCATCTGCGGGCGCAAGAGATCGCGCTCGAGAACCGCCTGCCGGCGATTTATCTGGTCGACTCGGGCGGCGTGTTTCTCCCGTTGCAGGCAGACGTGTTTGCCGACAAGGAGCAGTTCGGGCGGATCTTTTTCAATCAGGCCCGCATGTCAGCAGCGGGAGTCCCCCAAATTGCGGTCGTCATGGGCATGTGCACAGCCGGCGGCGCATACGTGCCGGCAATGTGCGACGAAAACATCATCGTCAAGGGAACAGGCACCATCTACCTGGCCGGGCCGCCGCTCGTCCAGGCGGCGACCGGCGAGAACGTCACCAGCGAGGAGTTAGGCGGAGCCGATCTTCACACCCGCGTTTCAGGCGTCAGCGACCATTTGGCGGAACACGATCTCGACGCGCTTGACCTGTGTCGCGCCTCCGTCGCCACGTTGGGACGCCGACCGCCGAAGGTACGTCGCGAGCCGGTCGAGGAGCCACTCTATCCGGCCGACGACCTCTACGGCATCATTCCCTGCAATCCCCGTCAGACGTGGGAGATTCGCGAGATCATCGCGCGTCTCGTGGATGGAAGCCGCTGGCATGAATTCAAGGCCCGGTATGGGTCGACACTGGTCTGCGGGTTCGCCCATTGGATGGGCCATCTGGTGGGCATCGTCGCCAACAATGGTGTGTTGCTGCCGGAGTCTGCGCTGAAAGGGGCCCATTTTGTCCAGCTCTGCTCGCAGCGTCGTCTTCCCCTGCTGTTTCTCCAGAACATCACCGGCTTCATGGTCGGCAAGGAGTATGAAGAGCAAGGGATCATCAAGGATGGAGCCAAGATGGTACAGGCGGTGGCGACGGCCGACGTGCCCAAATTCACCCTCGTCGTGGGCGCGTCTCACGGAGCCGGGAATTATGCGATGTGCGGCCGGGCCTATGGCCCACGATTCCTCTTTACCTGGCCGAATGCCAGGATCTCGGTCATGGGCGCACAACAGGCCGCCCAAGTCCTGGTCACGGTCAAGCAGCAACAACGAGCACGGGACAGCGCGCCGTTGTCGGATGACGAACGGCGGCGGCTCACCGAGGCAACCGTGCGGCAATTTGAACAGGAAGGCACGCCCTATTTCAGCAGCGCGCGCCTGTGGGACGACGGCATTCTCGATCCCATGGAGACGCGCAGGGTGATCGGGATGTGTCTCGACATCGCGGCAACAGTGCCAAGCAAGGACAGCCGCGCGCCGGTGTTCCGCATGTAGAAGGTTCACGGTCGAGGAGCACGCGATGCATCAATTCACCACCCTCATCGTTGAATCACAGGGCATGATCGGCAGGATCACGCTCAACCGGCCGCACCGTCGAAATGCGTTTGACCGTACGATGGTGACCGAACTCCAACAGGCGTTTGAGGCCGTGACACAGGTACCGGCGCTGAGAGGAATCGTGCTGGGAGCGGCCGGCTCCGTCTTCTGCGCCGGGGCAGACATTCAGTGGATGCAGGCAGAGTCACCCGTCTCCGAAGCCCAGGCAACGGAAGATGCTCACCAACTGACACGCATGCTCCACGCAGTCGATGAATGTCCTTGTCCGGTCGTTGCCAGAGTACAGGGCTCCGCCTTCGGAGGCGGACTCGGCCTGTTGGCAGCCTGCGATATCGTCGTAGCCGCGACGGATACGACCTTTGCCCTGAGCGAGACCAGACTCGGACTGGTCCCGGCCGTCATTGCCCCGTTCCTGCTGCGAAAAGCCGGAGAATCGTTTCTCCGGCGATATGGCCTGAGCGGTGAATTATTCGACGCGTCATCGGCCCAACGGTTCCAGCTGGTGCACGACATCGTTCCACTGCACACGCTCGACACTCGCATCATCGAACTGACGGACGCACTCATGCGTCTGGCACCGTTCGCAGTCAGGGACAGCAAAGCCCTCTTTCGTCGGATGTCGACCCTGTCCGATCCTGACCGCCGCTCGCTCGGTACGGAGATCAACGCGCATGCCCGCCGAGGAGCGGAAGCCGCGGAAGGCCTTGCGGCATTTGTAGAAAAGCGTTTACCCTCGTGGGCTCATTCACCAGACCGGCAGTCGACAGAGGAGGCCACCTCGTCAGACCATGGCGCTCTTCGGCACACATGACCTGCCTCGACCGTCCGTTCGCATCATCGAAGTGTCTCCACGCGACGGACTTCAGCACGAATCGGCGTTTGTGCCCACGATGCGCAAGATTGCCCTGATCAACGCCTTGTCGCGAACCGGTGTGTCAGAAATCGAAGCCGGCTCATTCGTCTCCCCCACCGCCATTCCCCAGCTGGCGGATTCAGACGAAGTTTTCCGGAGCATCGAACGAATCCCCGGGGTCACGTATTCGGCCTTGGTGCCGAACGAGCGCGGCCTTGAGCGGGCTCGAGCTGCAGCCGTCAAAAAAATCGCCTTATTCACGGCCGCCTCGGACAGTTTCACTCGCCACAACATCAAATCCACGGTCCGCGATTCACTGAACCGGTTTGCGCCCATCATCCGAGCGGCCGAACGGGACGGCATATTGGTGCGCGCCTACATCTCCACCGTGGTGTTTTGCCCCTATGAAGGACGCGTGACGCCAAGGCGGGTGCTGGATGTCATGCAGCAGTTGTTCGACCTCGGTGTGAGCGAGCTCTCGCTGGGTGAAACCGTCGGCAAGGCTGCGCCATCGGATCTTCGCCGATTGCTCGACACCGTGATCGCCCACATCAACCCGGCTCGGCTGTCCCTGCATTGCCACGACACCTATGGCCTGGGAATCGCCAATGTGCTCACAGCCTGGGAGGACTATGGCATCACGGCCTTTGACTGTTCGGCCGGAGGGCTGGGCGGATGCCCCTCTGCGCCGGGCGCCTCCGGCAACGTGGCGACAGAAGATGTAGTCTTTGCCTTGAAAGCCTCCGGCGCGATAGTTCCGGTGGATGAACTGTTGGTGGCGACCTGTGCGCGGCAGTTCGCGGAGCTGCTGCAGCATCCGCTCAACTCCCGGCTGTCCCAACTCCCGCATCCGTGCGAATCATCCGCGGCACTGAAGGTGTAATGTGATTCAGCCCTGCCTCGATCGCTCATCCATGCGGCTCGAAGCCGAGACTCTGGCGGCACAGGTCGCGCAGGGTACGGTTCGAGCCATCGCGCGAGCCATCACGCTGCTCGAAAACCGAGACCCGTTGGGTGCGTCGATCCTGGGACAACTCAGGCCACCCCTCACACAGCCCTCGGTGATCGGCGTGACCGGGTATCCCGGCACCGGCAAGAGTACGCTGATCGATCACCTCATCAGCGCATACCGACGACTTGGACACAAGGTCGGGGTGCTGGCGGTCGATATCAGCAGTCCGGTCACCGGGGGTGCGGTGTTGGGCGACCGCATCAGGATGCAGCAACACGCGGATGACCCGATGGTCTTCATCAGAAGCATGGCGACACGCGGGCAACAGGGCGGACTCGCCGGCACGACCCGGGAAGCGCTTCGCGTGATCGAGGCGGCCTCCTATGACGTGATTCTGGTCGAAACGGTCGGTGTCGGGCAGAACGAGCTCGAGATCGTGCAGGTTGCTCCCATCGTGGTCGCAGTCGTGGCACCAGGGCTTGGCGATACGATTCAAGCCATGAAAGCAGGGTTGCTGGAGGTCGCCGATATCGTCGTCATGAACAAAGGCGACCATGTCGGCGCCGACCGCACCATGCAGGATCTCCACGAACAGTGCCGCACGGTGCTTCGCACGGTCGCCCTGACGGGTGAGGGCATTGCCGAATTGATCGCCGTCATTGCCGAGTACCGAAGGCTGCGCGATCTCAATGGGTCGAGGTGGTGCAGGCCGACCGGACGACTCGTGCAAGGCGGAGCAGCACGTCCGTGATGGCAAATCGAGTGGTGCTCGATCATCGCGGAATGCGGTCACGGGTTCAGCAGCGTGAGACAGGGAGCGTGCCCAGGCTGTATCCCTTGTGAGGTCATGCATGTTGGCCGATCACCTTGCGCAGTACACGCGTGCACTCTGTTACGACGACCTTCCCGCTCCTGTCGTACATGAGGTGAAGCGACGGCTGCTAGACAGCCTGGGCTGCGCATTCGGCGCGTGGAATGCCCCTCCTTGCTCAATCGCCCGAAAGTTGGCGCAATCGGCGAACATTCCGACCGGCGCCACCTTGTGGGGCACAGCGCACAAAACCCTGCCGGAGCTGGCCACCTTTGCCAATGGCGCCATGGTCCGGTATCTGGATTTCAACGATACGTACCTGGCCAAGGAACCGGCTCATCCCTCCGACAATATCCCGGCCGTCATCGCGGCGGGAGAAACGGTCCACGCTTCGGGCACACGTGTCATTCAGTCCATCGCGCTGGCGTACGAAATCCAGTGTCGGCTCTGCGATGCCGCCGCCTTGCGCCCCAAAGGGTGGGACCATGTCACCTACGGCCCCATCTCGTCGGCGCTCGGCGCGGCCAAGGTGATGAAGCTTACGGAGGTGCAGGCGCGCCAGGCCATCAACCTGGCCGCAGTGGCGAACATCGCCCTGCGACAAACCAGAGTCGGCGACCTCTCGATGTGGAAGGCCTGCGCGTTTTCCAACGCCGCACGCAACGGCCTGTTTGCCGCGCTGCTGGCTCGTCTCGGCATGACAGGCCCTTCGCCGATCTTTGAAGGAGAGAAGGGCTTCATGAAGGTGGTGTCCGGGTCATTCGAACTACCGAGGCTTGGTGGTCGGCCGGCCCTAGACGGTGCCTCGGTCCCGTTTAAAATTCTCGACACCTACATCAAGCACTTCCCTGTTGAGTACCATGCGCAGACCGCCGTCGAAGCCGCGTTGGCCCTACGCGCAAAACTGATCGAGCAGGAAGGACCGGAGACAATCCACACGCTCTCTGATGTCGAGATCGGCAGTTATGCCGTAGCGATAGAAATTATCGGCCGCGATCCCGAGAAGTGGCGCCCTGCGACACGAGAGACGGCCGATCATAGTTTTCCCTACTGTGTCGCCGCCGCCTTGATGGACGGTCGACTGGCCCTTCCGTCCTTCAATGCAAAACGACTGGCTGACCCCGCGTTGCGCAAACTGATGCGTCACATTCGTGTCATTCCGCTGCCGGAATTCGACGGCGTGTACCCCGGCACCATGCCAACGCGCATCACCGCGACCACTGCCAAGGGGGTTACGCACAGTGCGCACGTCGACCTGCCCTTAGGCCACCCTGCCCGTCCTCTACCCGATCGCCAGATCGAAGAGAAATTTCGACGACTGGCCTCGAGACGACTGGGCGGAACGCGATTGAACCGGCTCATCGAATTCGTCTGGAATCTTGAACAGGTCAAGGACATCGGAACATTGATGCCGCTCCTCAAGGTCACAGCATGACAACCGAGCGATCGACCGTCATCAAAGGGCAGCGCCTGCGGGAGTTGTTGGCGACAGGTACCATCGCCATCCCCGGTGCCTTCAACGCGCTGACAGCTATTCAAATCGAGCGGGCCGGCTTCGACGCCCTCTATGTATCGGGAGCCGCCATCTCCGCCGCCAGAGGCCTGCCCGATATCGGACTGATTTCGCTGGCGGACATGGCGGGGGACGCAGCCGTCATCGCCAACGCGGTGACGATCCCGGTCATTGTGGATGCAGATACCGGATACGGCCCCCCTCCCATGGTCATGGAGGCCGTGCGGGAATTCGAGCGGGCGGGATTGGCCGGCATGCAAATCGAAGATCAGGAATCAGCGAAGAAATGCGGTCATCTGCCGGGGAAACGAGTCATCCCCATCGACGAGATGGTCGCTAAACTCATGGCCGCCGTCACGGCACGGCGCCATCGTGACTTCCTTCTCGTCGCACGGACGGATGCGCGGGCCGTCGAAGGCATGGACGCGGCCATTCGTCGCGCCAAGGCCTATGCCGACGCCGGGGCAGATGTTCTGTTTCCCGAGGCGCTGGTATCTGCGGAAGAGTTCGGCACTTTCGCCCGCGAGCTGGCGCAATCAGGCATCCACGTGCCGCTGATCGCCAACATGACCGAGTTCGGCAAGACGCCCTATGTGCGTGTGAGTGACTTTGCAGCTCTGGGTTATCGTGCCGTGCTGTTCCCCGTCAGTACGTTGCGCGTGGCTGCCCGCGCGGTTGATCGACTCCTCGGCGAACTCAAGTTGTTCGGGACTCAACGGGATTGGCTCGATCACATGATGCCCAGGCAAGAACTCTACGACCTGCTTCAGTATGACGATCAGCAACCATCGACCGGGAGGCTCCATGAACCAGGTCATACAGGAACACCCAGCAACCAATAGGTTGGGCCAACTCCCCTACAGCCCTGGACTGGAAGGCGTCATCGCCGGCGAATCGGCCATCTGCCAGGTGGACGAAGGGGAATCAGGCCTTCGGTATCGAGGGTATGCCATCCGTGATCTCGCGACATGGAGTAGCTTCGAAGAAGTCGCTCACCTGTTGCTGGTTGGGCGTTTGCCGACAGGGTCTGAGTTGCGCACTTTCTCTGATCGGCTGGTGAAGGATCGACAGCTTCCGGACGCAGTACTGCGGTTGATTGAGACCTTGCGCCCTGGGCTGCATCCGATGGACGTGCTGCGAACCGGTTTATCACTCCTGGGGATGAGTGACCCCGACGCGCAAGACGGATCACCGGAAGGAACCCTTCGTCAATCGATCCGACTCTTGGGCCAAGTCCCCTGTCTTGTCGCCGACAGCCACCGGATTATGGCGGGACTGCCGCCCCAGCCACGAGACCATTCCGGCGGGTTTGCGGAACATCTGCTGCGCCTCATCATCGGGCAGATACGAGGCGATGTTGGCGACGCCATGGTACAGACGCTGAACGTGTCTCTGATCCTGTATGCCGAACACGAGTTCAATGCCTCCACCTTTTCCGCCCGAGTCACGGCATCCACCCTCGCAGATTTGTACGGAGCCCTGACGGCGGCAGTAGCCACGCTGAAAGGTCCGCTCCACGGAGGCGCCAATGAAGCGGTAGCTGCCATGCTGCTCGAAATCGACACCCCGGCGCGGGCGGAATCCTGGGTGCGTCAGGCCCTCGCCGAGAAGCGACGAGTGATGGGATTTGGTCATCGCGTGCTGAAACAAGGCGATGCCCGCTCGGTGATCATCCAAGGCCATGCAGAACGATTATGCGAGCTGTGCCAGGATCGCCGCTGGTATCAGATCGCGTCGACTATTGACCACATCATGCTGGAGGAAAAAGGGCTTCGCCCGAATCTCGATTTCTACACCGCCGTGGCATACCTCTTGATGGGTATTCCACGCGAACTGTCCACACCGCTGTTCGTCTGCTCCCGCCTCACCGGTTGGTGCGCCCATGTCATGGAGCAGCAGCAGCACAACCGCCTCATCAGACCACGGGCCCGGTACACCGGCCCGTCACTGAGGACGTATGAGCCCCTTCACCGGCGCATCTGACAGGATCGAGCAGGCGCGCGATGCCTCCGGATCGGTTGCAGAACTTCCCTGGGTCTCGTTTGCCGAATTCTTTCGCGCACGCGTGTACGACCCGCACCTCGTGACCAGAAACTTCCTCACCTATTGCGACGACGAACGCCGTATCCGCCGGACCTATACCTATGCGGAATTGGGCGCAACCGTCGATCGCCTGGCGAACGTATTACACAGCACGCTCGGCCTCACGCGCGGAGACCGAGTCGCCACACTGCTCTTCAACGATGACTTGACGGTGCTGACCTACTTTGCGGCCTGGAAATTAGGCATCGCCGTGGTACCCATCAACCTCGACGAATCGACCGAACGGAAGCGGTATATCCTCGAGCATGCGGACGTCACAGCCGCGTGCTGTTGGCGGGATGTCTACCCCGAGATCACAGACCTTCAGACGACCCTACCGGCCCTGCGAGAAGTCGTGGCCTTCGGCGACCGTGGACTACTCGACCTCACGCGACAATCGGCAGGCGGCAGAAGACACGACTCCCTTGCTCCACCTCGTCCCTGTCCCTCGACCTCACAACTCCACGACCCGGCGCTGATCGTGTACACCTCCGGCACCACCGGGCAGCCCAAAGGGGTGATCCTGACGGTGGCGAATCTGCTGATCGATGCGGATGCCATCGCGGCCTGGCATGGTTTCGACTCCAACGACCGATTGATGTGCGTGCTACCGGTTCACCACGTCAACGGAATCGTGGTCACGCTGGTGACACCGCTGTATTGCAAAGGCAGCGTGGTACTGAACCGCAAGTTCAGCACCGACAGTTTTTGGCGGCGGCTCCACGAGGAAGGCGTCACGTCCGTGAGCGTCGTACCCACGCTGCTCGAGTTTCTCTTGGAGGCCGACGAGGACATGCGCCCCTATCGATTGGAACGATTCGTCGGGGCGATCTGCGGAGCCGGACCGTTACTGAAAGACACCGCGTTGCGCTTCGAAGACCGATTTGGGTTTCCCATCCACCATGGTTACGGCCTCTCGGAAACCACCTGCTATTCCTCCTTTCTGCCCACCGATCTCACTCCGGCACAACACCGCCATTGGCTCGCAGACTATGAATTCCCGTCGGTGGGGGTGGCACTTCGCCACAACGTCATGGCCATCCTCGACGACCAGGGACGGCCCACTCCGGAAGGTATGCGCGGGGAGATCTGTATCCGCGGGCGCACTGTGTGTGCCGGTTATTTCCGGCGCGAGGACGCCAACGAGGCAGCATTTCAGTGGGGCTGGTTCCGCTCGGGAGATGAAGGCTTGTATCGAGCAGACGAAACGGGCAGACCGTTCTTCTTCGTCTCAGGACGATTGAAAGAACTCATCATCCGCGGCGGGGTGAACATCTCTCCCTTGGAGATCGACGATGTCTTGAAGGCGCATCGCGGCGTGAAGTTCGCCATGGCGATCCCCTTTGAGAACCGCTACTACGGCGAAGAAATCGCGGCCTACATCGTCACGCACCCTGGGGAAAACTCCGTCACCGAAGCGGACCTGCTGGCCCATTGCCGCACACGGTTGCCCTTCGCCAAGCAACCCAAAATTGTCCTGTTCGGCGATGAGATCCCCTATACGTCCACCGGGAAACCCAAACGGCTGGAGTTGAAGGCCAGGCTAGCAACCGCCCTGGCTCAGTATCGAGATCGGCAGTTCAAAGATCGCGCATGACCATCAACGGGTGAGGCACCATATGAGCCCCCTCTTCAAAGGATTCGAACAGATCGAAGAAGCCCGTGAACGATTGACGGGCAGCAGTTTTCTGGCCGGCCTGTATGACGGACGGCCGGACTTCACCCTGCTGCTCACCTCGCCTCAACCACCGGAGGAAAAGGCGGCCGGTGATGCGTACTGCCAGCAGATCGAGACGTTTTTGCGGCACAACGTCGATGCTGAAGCCATCGAACGTCAGGCGAAAATTCCCGAATCGGTGATTCAAGGGCTGTTCAATCTTGGTGCATTCGGAATGAAAATTCCGAAGGAGTACGGTGGGCAGGGCTTCTCCTACACGAATTACGGTCGCGTCCTGACATTGATCGCCAGCTGGAGCAACATTCTCGCGCTGACCGTGGCTGTGCCGCAATCCATCGGCATCGCCATGCCGATTCTCCTCTTCGGGCACGAGGATCAGAAACGTAAGTATCTTCCCCTGGTGGCGCGGGAAGCGATTTCGGCCTTCGCCCTCACAGAGCCGATGACCGGGTCTGATGCCGCACACGTGCGAACGGAAGCCGTGCTCGACCGGACCGGGAGTCACTTCCTGGTCAACGGTGAAAAGCTCTGGTGCACCAATGGACCAATCGCCCGCTACATTACGCTCATCGCGCGCGTTCCGGCCCGACGGGTGTCACGGGACGGACGAATAGAGTGGGTGCCCGTCCAGGAAGGACAGGGAGCAGACGACCGGGTCCACACGGCGTTTATTCTCGACATGTCCGCACCGGGACTGCTGGTACGGCAACGGTGTCAGTTCGAAGGCTGCCGAGGCATCGAGAATGCCCACATCACGTTGAAGCAAGTGCAGATCCCTGTCGAAAACGTCATCGGCGAAGTCGGCAAGGGATTGAAATATGCACTCACCATTCTGAATGTGGGACGCGGGGTCAGCATTCCGGCCATTTGCCTCGGCATGGCCAAGCAGGCCTGGCAACCGACCATCGACCGAGCCAATGCCCGCATCACCTTCCAGAAACCGTTGGCAGAGCGGCAAACTCAGCAGATTCGGCTGGGCGACATGGCCGGGCATCTCTTTGCCATGGAAGCGCTGGCCATGCTGGTCTGGCGACTCGCCGATCAACACCGGCACGACATACGGATCGAAGCGGCCGTGGCCAAAGTCTTTTGCTCGGAACATACGATTCGATTTCTCCGGGATGCCCAGATTCTGTTCGGCGGCATGGGGTACGAAACCGCGGAATCGAAAAACCTGCGCGGCGAACCGGCCTTCGGCATCGAACAACTCGTACGTGATGCCGAGATGTACCGCATTGGTGAAGGCGCGACAGATATCCTTCGTCCTTTCGTTGTTCGCGAAGGATTGAGCGCGCACCTGGATCGGGCGAAGGCGCTCTATACCGGGGAGCTGTCCATCCTCGACCAGTCACGACAAGCCATCAAGTTGGCAGGATTCTACCTCCCCTGGTATCTGCGGCAATGGCTGAAGCGGCCGCTGCCGGACAGTCCCGAGTTCGGGCATCCCCAGGTGGAACTGGTGACACAGTATGTGGAACGGATGAGTCGGCGACTGGCCCGGGATATTTTCCGGGCGATGGTGCGATTCCAAGCCTCGTTCCAGGAGGAACAGCGGCTCCAGAATCGAATTGAGTCGGTCGGCGAAGACCTGCTTGCCATGCTGGCGACCGTACTGTACGCCGAGGAGCAGACTCGGTTTGAGGGACGCACAACCGTCTGGGAGTTGGCGGAGTCCTTCTGCGCCGGCGCCAAGCAGCGCGTGACCCAACGCCTCGCTGAATTCCGGCATCACGGCGACTACTTCACCGCCACAACCGGCACCCATGCGCTGAAAGGATACTATCCGAGTTTATCGTCAGGCATCGTGCACCGTCGCTTGGAAGACTACCGTCAAAGGAAACAGGCCTCCGATTGCGTGAACAGGCTGCACTGACACGAAGGTGCGGCCCACCGCAACAGGAGTGCGCCCGTTACCCCTTGGCTAGGCCCAACCCGGCCACCACCTCCACCTTGAACGGCGGACTGTCCTCTCCCATCAGCAACGTCCGGCAGGGAAAGGGAATCTCGATGTGTTGCGCATCGAAGGCTTTCTTGAGACGGCGCCGATATTCACGCCCGATCTTCCATTGCTCGGCCGGTTTCGTTTTGATACGCGCGCGAATCGTCACGGCGCTATCGGCAAAATTGTCGACCCCGACGATCTCAATCGGCTCAAGGATCAGCGCACTGAATTCCTGGTCCTGGCGTAGTCCTTCGCCCACCGCTCGCATCACCTCCACCACCCGATCCGTCTCCTCCCGATAGGCCACGCCCATGTCCAGCACAAAGGCCGACCAGTCTCTGGTCATGTTGGACAGGGTGGTAATCCCACCGTTGGGGAAAATGTGCACCACGCCGGAGAAATCTCGCAATGAGATCGTTCTGAAGGTAATGGTCTCAACCTGCCCGCCCGTCCCGTTGATCACGGCGACATCTCCGAGCCTGATCTGATCTTCCAGAATGATGAAGAACCCGCTCATCAGATCACGTACCAAGTGTTGCGCGCCGAAGCCGACAGCGAGGCCCAGAATGCCGGCACCGGCCAAAATCGGGGCAATATCTAATCCGGCCATTTGCAACGATTCAATGATGATGATCGCCCACGTCGCAGACAACGCGATGGTTCTCAGAATTCCCGTCAGCGTAGCCGCCCGCTTGGAGGCCACTCCTGATTCCTGGTCGACCCTGTCGCTGGCCACAATCATCACCCGCTCCAGCTCGCGCAAACCAAGGCGCACGAACCGGATCGCCACGTACCCGATCATGAGCACCAAGACGATCCGTAAACTGGCGATGCCCACGCTGGCAGCCATGTTGATCAGCCATGGCCATGCGGTCTCGATCGAAAATTGGGTCATCATCGATGTACTCCTTTCACAGTATCGGTCAGGATCGGACAGGCGGTCCGCCTGCCATCAGGATACTGGCTGGTGCGTCGTCATTCCTTGGATACAGTCGGCATCAGTAGGATGTCGACCATCGCCGTAATCGTGTCCTGACGACGTAAGTCCGGCGTCGACGTGTCACGGCCAACAGTGCGTCATGCAGGACTACTTGGCAATGGTAATCGCCGGAGTTGGAGTTTTTGAAATGTCGGTGACGGTCATTTGAAAGAGTTGCGCCAACACACGGAAGGTGCCGAGATTCCACGGATCTAACGCGCCGTCGTCATAGGAAGCCTTGACGATCGAATACCACCGGTCTTCGAACTTCACGGCAAACGCGGCATTGTCCGGCCTGGCGGTGGTTTCACCGATATCCAAGGTCCGCACGGGATTGAGCACGACGACGCCCGTCCGCTCGTCGGATTCGACCTGGAACTCAGGATCGGCGGCAATGCCGTTGGCCAGAAATCGCATGATCTTGTTAAAGCTTCGGATGACCAGAAATCCATGCAGGGGATAGTCTCCGCCGGGACCGTCCGGTCGGATATCGATGAGAATGTAGTTGCGCGGATACTGCTGCGCCTCCTCATGCAACAACCGGCGTTCCTCATTCGGCAATTGCATGGGATCGTAATTGGTGATCACGGTCCTCCCGGTGACCCGACGTCGGACGGTCAGGGACGGTTCCTCGCTGGTCCCACCGATGGCGTACCCTCGATCCATCGCGTCAAGAATCTTGTCGAGGCCTCGCACCAGGTCGCCTGAGCCCGATCGGGTAGAGAGCGGAAGCGCCACCGTCTGTTCGAAACTCAGCGGCGTGACTTGGAGGTCGCGCGAGAGGTTCAAGGCCGAAAGATGCATGACGCGACGGCGGAACTCCCGATACTCGTCGGGGAAAAACGGCATATTGCGATAAAACGCGGACTCTCCGTAGCCGCTGGCCTGAATCCCGCTCGCCATCAGGCGAAGAATGATCGCGGGCTCGACGCCCTGCTGAAACATGAACGTCACACGGCTTTCGTCGAACGGGGTGAGGATGCGGCTGGTAAACTCCTCACCTTGAATCGGAACGATCGTCATCGTCGGACGTTCGGCCATGCTGCCGCCGAACGAAAGCCCCAACGAATCCGGCCCCGGAGACACAACGGTATGCGTCAACCCGGCGCTTGCTTGGAATTCGAACGTCGCCGCCACACTGGACACACCGGTGAAGTGTTGCGGAAGAAAATGCCGTGACCGGGCGATGTTGAGCAGCAACATTTCAGCTTCAACCCGTCCAACCGCTCGATCATATTCGAGCACGGCTTGGTGCAGCGCAATCGGCGAGAGACAGCCCGCCGACAGAAGAGGGAGCAGCCCCACCAGGAGGGCACTCAGTGCGGTCCGCAGACATGACGACTGCATCTCGCACACCTGCATTGATCGCCTATGGCTCCAATACCGCAAGGTGTTTCCGCACCGCCTCCACTTTGTCACGATGATCCGGTTGAGCTTCAGCCAACCCGATGTAACGGCGGTAAGACTGAATCGCTTCGCCACGCTGATTGCGCGCAATGAATGCCTCACCCAAGTTGTAGTACGCGACAGGATCATTGGGCTGCAACGAGGCCGCCGCGCGAAATGCCGCCAACGCGTCGTCGACCTGCCCCTTGTTCAACAAGGCCACCCCAAGATTGTTCTGGGCTGCGACACTGTTCGGTGCTGCCTGCAGAGCTGAGCGGTATGCCGCAATCGCCCCGTCGATATCCCCCTGCTTCTGCAACAGCACCGCCAACGCTTCCTGCGTGGGCGCATGGGAAGGCTGACGCGCCAACATCGCCCGATATTCCGTCAGCGCCCCTGCATCGTCGCCGGCCCGGTCGAGAAGCTGCCCCACCTCATAATGCAAAGCCCCTTGTCCGGGATCCAACTTCAACACTTCGCGGAATGCCGCCAACGCCCCGTTGAAATCCCCTTTGGCCTTCAGCGCCAGACCGAGGTTGTAATGGGCGTCCGCATTCTCCGGCTGCAAACGGATGGCGGTGCGACCAGATCCGATCGCGCCGTCCAGTTCCCCCTTCACCAACAGGGCGGCGCTAAGGTTCAAGCAATACAGAGCGGCCGCCGACCCCGCTTGAAGCCGTAATGCCGCGCGATACTCCCCGATGGCCTCGTCGAGCTGTCCTTTTCGTTGCAGCACTAAGCCCAGGTTGTTATGGGCTGTGGCATTGTTGGGTTGCAGACGCAGGGTTTCGCGGTATTCCTCGATCGCTCCGTCGGCATCCCCCTTCGCCTCCAATGCCAACGCGAGATTGTGATGGGGGGCGGCATTGCCTGGCTGAAGCCGGATCGCATGCCGGTAGGCCTCGATCGCCTCATCAACCTTCCCCTGCTCACTCAACGCCACGCCAAGGTTGTTGTGAATGGCGGCAAACTCCGGTTGCACGCTCAACGCGGCTCGATATTCCCGAATGGCTTCATCGAGAGCCCCCTGCGCCGCTAGAGAAAGCCCCAGCGCATGGTGAGCCTCCGGAAAATCAGGTCGCTTATGCAGCGCAGCCTGGAATTTCTCCACCGCCTCCACATAGTTGCCCTTCGCATGGAGGGCCACACCACCGTAGTACAGGCTCTCGGCTTCACCGGTCTGCACTCCTGGTCGCGGCTTTTGCGGGATGATTTGAGGACTGGACGAGCGTGCCCGATGCACGGACCGCTTCTTCGTTGCCGGTCGGGCATCGTGGCCCAGCGCCGCCGAGAGCGGAGCGGCAAGACAGAAGGCGGCGAGCACGGCAATGGAACAACGAGCGAAAAACCAGGTCATCGTCACCCGTAGACAAGATCAGACGGTGCAGTATCTTGCCGACCGAACACAAACAAATCAAGCCCTGGAGACCTCATTCCCCTGCTCGATCCGCTGACATGCGCCACAGTTTTCCTCACGCGTCGGTAGACACCTCGGGGCCTGTTCGGCTATGATAGCGATTCGTTTCAGCCAGCCCTCGATACGACCGTGGCGGTGTAGCTCAGTTGGCAGAGCAGCGGACTCATAAGCCGCGGGTCACCCGTTCAATCCGGGTCACCGCCACCAAATTTCTTTCGAAATCGGCCACTCGCTTCACAATCTGCGCACCCCTGCGACAATGCCACCGCACAGGGTCGCGTGATCGCTTGAGTTCTGGTTGGGTTGACTCAGAATGATCCAAGAGTCACGATCGAGGAGGGATTGACGCAGGATTTTCCGTACGGTCGAGGAGAGGGACCTCCTCCCGCAAGCGCCGAACCAGCGCCATCAGGTGTTTGGCCCCATGACGGGTTACGCCGCTTCCGAGGTCCGAGATGGAAGCCAACGTCGAAGCGCGCCGGCGATCTGTTCGAGCGCCACGGGTTTGGTGACATAGTCGTCCATGCCTGCAGCGAGACAGGCCTGCCGGTGCGTTTCAAGCGCATGTGCGGTCAAGGCGACGATTGAGACGGGCTTGCCATCCACCCGGGTGATTCGGCGCTGACGGATAGCTTTGGTCGCCGTCACCCCGTCCATTTCAGGCATCTCACAATCCATAAAGATCAGGTCGAACGGCGAATGGTTCAGGGCCTGCAGCACACTGGTCCCTGTCCCTACGACGGTCGCCGAGTGTCCGCACAACTCCAGCATGCCCAGCAAGACCTCGCGATTCGTCGGATCATCTTCCGCGACGAGAATCCTTCCGCCCTCGGGAACATCAGCAGGTTCGGGACATCCTGTCGACATATTCGCTGTGGGCCCGGGATTTTTTGAGAAGCCTGGCGGCCTCATTTCGGCCGATGACGCCGTTTGCGCGTCTGGCCTCAATGGGAGCGTAAACCAGAACGTGGATCCCTGCCCGGGGGTGCTGTCCACTCCGATCTGCCCACCCATCATATCCACCAGCCGCTGGACGATCGCCAGGCCTAGCCCGGTCCCTCCAAACCGGCGACTCGTCGACCCGTCGGCCTGCGAAAAGGGATCGAAAATTCGTGTTTGCGCTTCGAGAGGAATCCCGATACCGGTATCACGCACCACCACCTTCATCGTCACGTGCCTCCCGTCGCCGTCATGACGCTGAAGGGACAGCGCAATTTCTCCCCGCTCCGTAAATTTCACCGCGTTGCCGACAAGATTGAGCAGGATCTGGCGAAGGCGCCCCGCATCTCCACACCACCGCAGCGGCAGAGCCTTGTCAACCTCACAATGCCACCGCACCCCTTTGCGCTGAAGCGGCTCGTGGAACAAGTCGCCCAGGGAACGCACCAGAGGAAGCAACTCAAATTCTGCCTGTTCCAGTTCCACCTTATTGGCCTCGATCTTGGAGAAATCGAGAATCTCGTTAATAACGTGCAGAAGAGCGACGCCAGAGTCGCGAATCGTGTGTGAGAAGTGCCGCTGTTTGTCGGACAGACTGGTCGCCAGCAGCAGTTCTACCATGCCCAGCACGCCGTTCATCGGCGTGCGAATTTCATGGCTCATCTGAGCCAGGAATCGGGACTTCGCCTGGTTCGCGCTATCGGCTTCCGCCTTCGCCTCTCTGAGCGCATCCACCAGCTGTTGCAGTTCCTCATTGCGCCGCTGCAATTCGAGTGTGCGGGTCTGCACATCCCGTTCGAGCCGCTGATTGGCTGCCTGCAACTCGCGACTGCGCTCGTCGACCAGCGCAGCCAGTTCATCGACCTTCAATCTGGCCTCCCGTCCCAACTCCCACTTACGAGTAAGTGCGTTGGCAATCTGCTGCACTTCAATGGAATCGAATGGTTTCCGCAAGATCAACAATCGATCCGTCACCCCCAGCCGCGAAGCGATCTCATTCCAGGACAGGTCAGAATACGCTGTGCAAATGACGACCTGGATCTCTGGATCAGCCGCCCAGATTCGTTCAATGGTCGTCAGGCCGTCCCAACCGGGCGGCATGCGCATGTCGACCACCGCCAGCGCATAAGGGTGTCCGCACTTCCGCGCGGCACACACCCGATCGAATCCCTGTTGCCCTTGGTCGACAAAGTCGACATCAAACGGCTCGACCGTCGACGAGGCGACCCTATCTCCGAACAACGCGGCCCTGGCCTGCTGCAAATCTGACGGCACTGCGGCAGGAATGAGAATCTTTCGAAAATCCTCATGGATGGTTCGATTGTCGTCAATCACAAGAATCCGGCGATTTCGTGAGCTGATAGGTAAGGTCATGCCGAAACCTCCACCGATTCAAAAGGAAGCGTGAACGTAAACGTCGCACCCAAACCTTCACCATCGCTGTAGCCCTGGATGGAACCACCCAACTGCTTCGCCACCAGTGCGGCACTGTGCAAGCCCAGCCCATGTCCGTCCGGCCTGGTCGTAAAGCCCTGGGTGAAGAGGCGAGGCGCATGTTCCTGCGAAATCCCGACCCCGGTATCGATCACCTGAAACCGGACGAATCCCGCGCGATCGGAGTCCACTGCGAGACGAAGCGTGAGTCGTCGCACTGGCGCGCCGGACGGGGCCATCGCATTCGCGGCGTTACTGATCAGATTCACCAACACCTGAATGACTTGATGCCGGTCTGTGATCCCG
Organism: Nitrospira sp.; assembly: GCA_016788885.1. Classification (NCBI taxonomy): domain Bacteria; kingdom Pseudomonadati; phylum Nitrospirota; class Nitrospiria; order Nitrospirales; family Nitrospiraceae; genus Nitrospira; species Nitrospira sp. The sequence goes on from JAEURX010000036.1 coordinate 73,471, forward strand.
TCCGGAACGTCTTCGTACTCCTCACGGATTTCACAGCGGCAGTTCTCCAGCGCGGATCGATTGATGGCCAGCGCCTGCTCCATCAAGTCCTGAAAATGCACCGGTTCACGGATGGCTCCACCGGGACGGGCGAGATCCACTTGTCGGGAAACGACCTGGCGCACGTGATCCACATTCCGGCTGAGACCACCCAGCTCCCGCTCCACGAACATCGAGTTCTGGTTGACGGTCTCTGCCAGCATGGAGAGATACGTAGGAATCTGCTTTCCCTGAGGGTCTTGAGACAGGAAGTGAGGTAAATCATGCCTGTGCGACTGCAGCATGGATGCAACCAACGCCACGTCGCCGATCGGTGATTGTTTCACCGTGTTCATGACGACTTCGACGGAGACATTGATGCTATTCAGCACATTGCCCACGTTATGCAGCACGGCGGAGGCGACATCGGCCATGCCCACCAGGCGCGACGTCTCGATCAACTGTCGGTTCAGTTCCTCCCGCTCATCCTGCACACGTTTACGGCGTTCGATTTCAGTCTGAAGTGACTCATTGGTCTGCTCAAGCATCTGGTTTTGTGAAATCACCTTCGTACGGGACCGTTCGAGCTCACCAATCGCCTCGCGCAACTGCTTGTGGGCACGGTCGACGTCCGTCACATCGTGAAACGAAGCCACGACCCCGCGTAACCCGCCTTGGTCATCAAATATCGGCGTGCTGGTCACCGAGAAAGTTTGCCACTGCCGATCGTTGCTCCGGAACCCAAGACGACTGCCCTGCTGGGGCGCCTGAGACTTCTGCGCCCGTTCCCAGGGATACTCCTCGCCGGCCACCAACGGCTGCCCCTGCTCATGAACCCACGCAAGTCGCGCCAATGGCTTTCCCAGGAGCGAGGTCAAGGCTTGACCCGTCAACCGGCAAAATGTGTCGTTGGTCAGCACAATCAACCCGGAGCGATCCAGCATCACCACTCCGTCGGTGAGACTGTCGAGTGCTGATTTGACACGGGAAGGAATGACCTGTGAGGGGTCCAGATGACGCAACGTGCGCTTTAGCAGCATGACATACCCAACAAAGCTGAGGAGGGCGACAGAAGCCACAAATCTTGGCCACGGTCCCAGGAACAGCCTGTCGCTCACGGAGGAGTCAGTGGTGCGGAAAGACAGCTGCAGAGTGCCCCAGTGTGCATTGGCATTATAGATCGGCACTTGAATATGGCTCAGTGTTGACCGGTGCCCCTCCGGCTGCACCCAATGCTGTACGTGATCGCCCGCGACAGCCAGCAGCTGCCCGTCCGAAAGCAGCAGGGCCGCCGACAGGATGTCGGCATTGCGTTGGACCAGCGCCTGCATTGCCGTCTCGATCGCCGGCAGTTGCCCGGAAGAGGCCAGCACCGAATACTGCACCGCGAGATTCTCACAGAGCGCCTGACGAGACTCAGAGACGTACCTGACCTGATCAGGGAATGATCCCACGAGCGCCTCTACGGCAAACATCGCACCAATGGTCAACGAAACGAGACAGAAGCTGAGAAAGAGAAGTGGCGACACGCGGCTCATGCTGCGCCTTTTTTGGATGAATACGGCGGCTGTTGAGTCACTGACGAGGCCCCCAATACACCGTGAAGACCTTCGAATTCAGCCTCTTCCGCCTGACGGGTTGCCTCGGTCTCCTGCGACCTGCGAGTCCGCTCCCGCCGGCTCAAGCTGACGACCGGCAACGGATCGAAGGCCCTCCAGGCGGGAATCGTCGCAAAGCAACTAGCCAAGAGGGCACCGCTCCGGATCGCCCAGGCCACAAATCCCACCGATAGCGCCGTTCCAGTCAGCGCGGTGACATGCGCCACCAAGGCCTGTTGCTTCTGGTTCTCGCCGATCGCCTCCTGAAGCAACACGGCGAGTTCATCCAGTTTGGTCATGAGGACTTCACTCACTGATATCGTCGGCTCAAGACCAGCAGTACGATCAGACGCGACAAACTCGACCGGCACAATCGTGAAGGGATTCCGGATCTCGCCCTCGTCCTGTCGAGCGGCCAACGCGACTGTGGGGCGTTCATCCCTGTGCGAATTGTCGTCCCTTGGAGGCGCCGCGATGGCCGGTCTGCCCTCGGCGTGCTCGGCGAGAGATCGCGACTCCATGGGGAGACCTTTGGCGGGAAGAGTCACACCACTCACGTCCTCCTGCGGAACAGATGGACTCGGCAGTTCGTGAGTCGGAGGAACAGACGCGATGACAGGCGGCGGGGTCGTCGGGATCAACGAGGGAGGAAGCAACGGAACGGCGGAAGGGAGTCGCTCCGCCACATTCGTAACGGTGACCGCAATCATTTGCGTAGCCATGCCACCCTGACTGTCGGTGACACGGACCTGCACCACATAAACATTGTCGCCATTGGCATCCGCGGCGGCTTCGAAATCACGGGGTGCCACAAAGCTTAGCGCGCCCGTTGCCGCGTTGATCGTAAACAGGGCCTGGTCCGCACCGCCGCTGATGCCGTAGGTCAACGCCTGTGCAGGAATATCCACGTCAGCTCCGGTCACTACGGTAATCCCGATCACATTTTCGGCAACATTGATCGACGCCGTCGCCCCTCCTCCGTCGCTGATGATCGTCGGCGCATCGTTCACCGCAGCGATCGTGAGGGTCACGGTCGTGGTGCCGATCGAGCCCCCCGCCCCGTCGCTGACGGTAAACGTGAACGAATCGCTGAGGGTCTCCGACCCATCGTGAACATAGGTCACACGGTTGGCCGCAATATCCGCCTGTGTAAACGTCGTGGCGGAAACCCCTGGGGCTGTCGTTAGTTCCAGACGACCATGGGCAGGGCTCGTCCCGACGGAGAATCTGAGCTGAGCCGCGGAATTGTCGACATCCACCACCGCGAGCTCCGCACTCGTAATCCTGTCGACGCCCCCTTCGGCCACATTGCTCCCGCTGTTGGTGGCAACCACCGGCGCATCATTGACGGCCGTGACATTGACGGTGAGGGTATTGGGCGTGGGGTCATAGGCGTTGTTGCTATCCCGCACCGAGAACGTGAACCGGGCATAGCCCGTCCCATTGGCATTGGCCGCCGGCGTGAACACCAGGTTCCCCGCCGCCACGTCGGCCGTCGTGATCACCTGGCCTGCCGTCACCGCCGTGCCCGACAGGGTCAGCGTCCCGGCCGTCGGCAGCGTCTCGATCCGCACCGCACTGAAGCTGTCGCCCGCGTCCACATCGCTGAACCCAAAGTTCGCGGTGGTGAAGGTCTGGGTCGTATCCTCGTTGATGGTCACCGTGGCGTTGGTCCCCGCCGGCGCTTCGTTCACGTTGGTCACCGTGATCGTAAAGGTCTCGTCGTAGGTCAGGCCACCCCGGTCCGTCACCCGCACCGTCACGCTGTGGCTGGTCGCCGCTTCGTAGTTCAACAGGGTTCCGTTGGCCACCGTGAGGGCGCCGGTCGTCCGGTTGATCGCAAACCGCCCACCGGCGTTGTTGGTGAGCGTATAACTCTTGGTATCCCCGGCGTCCACGTCGCTCCCGGTCACGGTCCCCACCACGGTCCCGTTCGCCGCGTTCTCCGCCACCGTGCTCGCCGACAGGCTCAGATCCGTCGGAGATTCATTCACATTCGTCACAGTGACGGCTAAGGCCTGCGTGTCGGTTCCTCCGTTTCCGTCGGAGACCTGCACCGTGACGTTGTAGACATTATTCGCGCCGTTGTCCGTCGGCACTTCATAGTTGGGCGCAGCGACAAAACTCAATGCGCCCGTGCTGCTGTTGATCGCAAATTTCGTGGCGTCCGCCCCGCCGCTGATCGAATAGGTGAGCGTCTGCCTGGTATCGCCGTCGGTAGCCCTCACGGTCGTGACCGCAGTGGTATTTTCCGCAACACTGATTGATGCAGTCGTCCCGCCACCGTTGCTGGTGATCGTGGGAGTGGCTTCATTCACGTCGGTCAAATTGATGGTAAAGGTCTCGTCGTAGATCAGCCCGCCGCTGTCCGTCACCCGCACCGTCACGTTGTGACTGGTCGCCGCTTCATAATTGAGCAACGTCCCGTTCGCCACGGTCACGACACCCGTGCTGTTGTTGATGGCGAAGCGACCGCCGGCACTGTCCGTCAAGGAGTACGTCTTGGTATCTCCGGTGTCGACATCGCTGCCGCTGACGATGCCCACCACCGTGCCGTTCGCGGCGTTCTCCGCCACGGTATTCGCCGAGAGGCTGAGATCCGTCGGCGCGTCGTTGATGGGCGTCACGCTCACGTCGATCGTATCGGTGGCACTGGAGAATGCCGTCGTCCCCCCGTTACTCGCCGTGGTGACTTTGGCGCCCACCGCCCCGCTCGTCTGGTCCCACGCCCGCACCGTCAGCGCTGCCGTACTTGTCCCGTTATAATCGGCGTTCGGAGAGAAGTAGAGGCGCGTGCTCCCGTTATCGGCGAGCAGCAGCGCCGAGGTGTCGCTCACCGTTCCCACCGCCGTCCACGTCGAGCCCCCGTTCGTCGTGTAGTACCACGTCCCGTTTGTCTCATTGCTCCCCATGATCGCGATGCCCTTCGCCGCCCCGCTGTCCACGTCCGTGATCCCACCCGTGAACGCACTCACCAGGGAACCTACAGCCCCACTGGGCGCACCCGCATCCTCCGTCACAGTCACACTCAATGCCGTGTCCGCCAACACCGGCGCATCATTCGCTGGCGTAATATCGACCGTCATCACAGCCGCAGCCCCGATTTCCGTATTCCGTTCGTAGGACACCAGTTGGAGGTTATCGAAGTTAGTCTGCATGACGACCCCCACCAGTCGTATCTGCAGCGCCTGGCCATTCAATGCCGGGAATCCAGCGCCGCTGACCTGCAACGTCGCTTGCACCAAAGAGCCCTGGACTTCGGTTACCTGGCTCTGGTCGATGAAGCCCAACCGTGTGCCGCCGGCCCACAGTTCAACGCTGTACTCGCTCACCGGCTGATCAAGCCGCCACCCGATACTCAGACTAAGCGAGTAATCGTTCGTCGAGTTGAAAGTGGTCCCCAAGGTCTGCGCCAGGTACGTGCCATCCTGCTCGACATAGAATGTATTGTCATGGTCGACGCTGAACTGCCTTGCACCCACGTTCTGCACGCCGGCGGCAAACCCTGAAACCGTGTGCAGTGTCCATCCGGTCGCACCTTGCTGCCACGTCCCTTCAGACATGACGTCTGCTTCAGCGTTAGGGTTGGCAATCGTAATCGATGTGCCCTGAAGCGGCGCAAAGCTGAATTGCGCATAATCATTGTGCTGGTTCCCAACCCCTGGGACACCGTACCCGTCATACCCGCTTTGCTCTGAGACCGGTACATAGCGCAGATTCCCCCCATCGATGGCGGCTTTCGTGATGATCTGGCTCACCACAACCGACTTCCAGTCCCCATCCACCAATGTTTGCAGAGTGCCCGCCACCGGTAGCGACTGGATCTGCACTGCGCTGTTTGCCGTCATAGCCGAATCCACATCCGACACGTTGAACTGACCCCACGTGAGCACAAGCGGCGTGTCTTCGACACCGGTGGCTGAACCACCAGTAGAGATCGGCGCATCGTTGACGGCTGTGACATTGATGGTGAGGGTATTGGGCGCGGAATCGTAGGCGTTGGCGCTATCCCTGACCGAGAAGGTGACAGTGGCATAGCCGGCTCCAGTGGCGTTGGCCGCCGGCGTAAACAACAGATTGCCCGCACTGATATCCGCCGCCGTCACGACTTGCCCGGCCGTGACGGAGACCCCGGATAGGGTCAGCGTCCCCGCGCCCGGCACCGTGTCGATCCGCACGGCACTGAGACTCTCACCGGCATCCACATCGCTGAACCCAAAGTCGGCGGTTGTCAGCGTACGCGCCGTGTCTTCAGTGACCGTGATCGTGGCATCGGTCCCCGTCGGCGCTTCATTGACATTGGTCAGGTTGATCGTGAAGATTTCGTCGTAGGTCAGCCCCCCGCTATCCGTCACTCGCGCGGTCACGTTATGGCTGGTGGCGCTCTCGTAGTTCAGCAGCGCACCGTTGGCTACAGTAAGCACGCCCGTGCTGCTGTTGATCGCGAAGCGGCCCCCGGCGGTATCCGTCAAACTGTAGGCCTTCGTATCGCCACTGTCTGGATCGGTGCCGCTGATCGTCCCCACCACGGTTCCATTCGCAGCATTCTCTGCCACGGTGCTCGCCGACAAACTCAGATCCGCCGGGGCATCGTTGACCGCGGTCACCGTCAATGCAGCGGTATCACTCATCGTGCTGTAGGCAGTCGCGCCACCACCTGTGCCGGTCCCTGCAACCTGTATATTGTCGACATGCAGGCGGCCCATGGAGTCACTTCCGCTGACGATAAAGCGAATCTGCGTATTGGCATTGGCATAGGCACTGATGTCGGCTTTGTAACTCTGTGCCTTCCCATCCGTCGCATCGATCGCAAAGGTCTGAAGCGTCGCCCAGGTCTTCCCGTCATACACCTCAACAGACACCGCGCCTTTGGTGCCGCCGCCATGTTGACGGATGTAGTCGAACGACAGCGTGGCGGAGGTGACCGAGCTCAGATCGACCTGTCGGCTCGCGCCACGAGAGAGGAAATCGGTTTCAATCTGCAAGGAATTGTCGGTCAGCCCGGCATAACTATTCACCATGACCATGCCGCCGCCCGTCCCGTCAGCTTCTCCCAGTTCCTGCCAGGAGCCGCCCCACTTGACCGTTCCATCATTATTTGAATAGGACACCGTTGTGAACTGGTCCAGCACGGTTGAGGTGGTGATCAGACTGCCGGTGCCGCCGTTGATGCCGCTCGTCTGATCCCAGGCGTGAAAGGTAATGGCATCACTCATGGTGCCGTTGTAGTCGGCATTGGCCTGAAAATAGATCCGAGCGGTGCCGTCTCCGGCGAGGAGTCGCGCACTCGCGTCGCTGACGGCTCCCAACGTGCTCCATGTGGCACCGTCGTTCGTGCTAAACCACCAGGTGCCGTTACTCGTATTCGCACCGGTAATAGCAATGCCGAGCTTGGCACCGGCATCCCCATCCGTCACATTGTCGACCTGTCCGGAGGGGCTGGCGAAATCCACGAGCGACGAGACCAACGTTCCGACCGCGCCCGACGGAGCCCCGGCATCTTCGTTGAGCGCGGTGAGCGTAGGACTTTTCGACGCATCCAGAACCGGTGCGCCTAACAACCCGACCCAGTTCATCTGGGTTTGATCATCGATCGCAATCCTGGTTTCGATGGCGCCGGCCTTGACCTCCAGAACCCAGTCGCCGCCGAGGGAAGCATAGCCCGTCAGATCATCGCTCGCCTCCACATCTGCTCCGGTGAGTTCAGCGAGCCGAGCAACCGCCTCCTGGCCCACTTCACCCTCGGCAAAATTGCACCCGTACACGAGAATGTCCGCCTGCTCCGAGAGAGACTGCTGAATTGTCGCGAACGCATCCGCGTAACGAGTCGACATTGATTCGGCGTTCAACGTGCCGGTGCCCAATTGCAGTGTTCCTGCGTCACCGTGCGAAATGAGATGAATGGCGTCGATGCCCGATCGTCCGGCCAACGACTCGGCGATCTGCTCGACCCCGTCTCGAGAGGCATCCAACACCACAACATCCACATTGGGCCCCATACCCGCAACCAGGGTTTGATAGTCCGGAACCGTGGGATCGACGAAGACCACTTCTGTCGCAGACTCACCGGGACTGTAAGAAGCCATTGCGCTGAGAAGTTCCTGAGACGCCTGTTGCTCAGGCGTCGTACGATCGACAGCCCCCTCCGACGAGACCGCCGTCTCAGCCTGGTCCTGTGCCACTTGCTCGGATTTGACCTCGGCCGCGGTCGCCGCCGCCGCCGCATCAAACATCAACCGTTGCTCGAGGGATAGGAGAGATTGCTTGAAGGCAGACGGAGCCGCGAGGGGCGATGGCCGCTGTGACGGTTCATCCTCCCTGCGGAGATACTTTTTGAAAAAATTGAACATACCGCTGCCTTAGTCTCGTGAAGACACAAGATCCCACATCTTTCTCGGTCGAACAGGGGGCAGCCTGAAGGGCTGCAGCAAGGAGACGTCCGATTGATCCGGGGTTGAAACTGCTCAGGCAGTAACGACCAATGACGGTGACGAATGGACAGCGGCCGCCATCAGGGGGAAAGGGTGGATCGTCGCGGCGAAATCGATCCTCGCTCGGCACACGACTCCGGCGATCGTGATCAGAGACCACTCTCGCGAATGATGACCGCCACGACTCGGTCCCATACTCGAGCGACCAGGCTCTGGGGTTTTCCGGAGACGTGGAGCAGTCCGGTCACGACTTGGTCCGCCCGCACAACCTCATCCAGGACTTCAAGTTCAACGCGGTAGACCGATTGCTCCGCCTGTAGTCGACCATGCGAATCTTTTCGTACCGGCACGGCGCCACCATAGATCGAAGCCAGGTAGGGCACGGAAACGTCCTGCTCGTCCACATCCCGAATTTCGGTGACCCGGGCGCGAGAGGCCTGACGCGTCACATCGTTTGGAATGAAACGCGCTTCCTGCCCGACCGCCAACGCGTCCACATCTTCAACGGGTGCAAGGGCCGCAATCATGGCCGTGCGGGAATTCACCACGTACGCGACCGCCAGCTTCTCGTTGATCCACCGGCCGGGATACAGCGAATCGGCCTGGTCAACCACCACACCATCAATGGGTGCCTGCAGCACGAGGCGCTGCTGCTTCTCCGCAACCCCGTCCAACTCAACAAGTTTCGATCGCAACGACTCGGCGAGGACCTGACCTTGAATACGATCCTCTTCGTAGCCAGCCTGACGTTGAAGCCTGAAATCCAAGAGCTCCACCTGAGTCCGCGTCAACTGGGCATCCTTGGCCAATTTCGGATTTTCGAGGACGACCAACGTGTCTCCGGCTCGCACCGACTGCCCCGCATGCACCGACACCGACACGATCCGTCCCGGTCCGGGGGGATAGACCGTCGCGTACGACCCGGCCTGTAACACCGCGGGAATGGCCACGCGACTGGCCCAGGGAAGACAGGCCAGTAACAGCATCGTGCCCAAGACACTCATCGTCACCGCAAAACGACCGGTGCGGGCAAATGCGGCACGACGACTCCACCAGGCCTTGATTTCCCGCCAGACAGGCAGGCAAATGAAAAACAGGATCTCGACCAGAAACAGCAGGATCCCCAGAATCTTGAAAAAATAGTGATAGACCGTCAGGGCAATCCCGGTGAACAGGACAAGGCGATACAGCCAGATGCTCCAGGCATAGCCGACCAGCACTTGTCTGCTGGAGGGCCCAACGGCTTCAGGCGGAGGCACACCCGGCGAAAAGAGCAGCTCCCGCATCCGCCACTGGCCGAAGGCAAAGGCTCGATCCTGAAGATTAGGAATCCCAAGCCAGTCTGCGAGAAGGTAATATCCATCAAACCTCATCAAGGGGTTGAGGTTAATGGCGAGGCTCATCACCCAACTTGTCGTCGCCACGACGAACACAACACTTCGGAGCAGTCCGTCCGGCAGGAACCCCCACAACAACGTCGCAACCGCAGCGAGTCCAAGTTCGGCAACCACTCCGGCCGCAGCGATCCACAGCCGCTTCCGCCTCGAGTTGAGCCGATACGCATCACTGATGTCCGAATAGAGCACCGGCATCATCACCATCAAGGCCACACCAATCGTGGGCACTCGACACCCGAACCGGGTCGCCGTATACGCATGCCCCAATTCATGCACCACCTTGACGGCGCAGAAGACCGCGCCATACATCAGAGCTCCCTGCCAGTTGAAAAAATGCAGGAAGGTTGAACTGAAGGTGTCCCACTGCTGCCCCACCAGAAAAAGGCCGATGGCGCCAATCACTCCAAACACCCATGCCGCCATGGGTGTATAGAACGGCGCCACCATGGGCAGGGTGGCCTGTAGAAAACTGTGCGGGCGTACTAGGGGAATTTTGATGAACAGATAGTGATGCAGGAGCCACTGCCACCACACATGATGGCGTGCCGCTTCCTGCTCGACGAAGTCTTTGACTTGCCCGCTGGCCGATTGCTCCGTGAGGTTGTTCGCGTACAAAAACCTCACCAGGTCTTCGACATCCTCCGCACCAATGCGCGACGTGGTATCACGCCTGGTCACGGCGACGAGTTGCTCCACGGTTCCGGACGACCAGCGCTGCAAGAGCTGGTATACCAGCCACTCGATCTGAAAGTACTTGTTGCGGACGGGATCGACGATCGTCCAGGTCGGCACCCCTTCCGGCGTGGGCGCGCCTCGGACAAACTGCAGATTCCTTCTCAGCGGAGGCAGCTTGCGTGCTTGTGGTGGAGACACTGGCGCCGGGCCGGCCATCGGCTACACTCCGATCAGTTGGCGCAACGCCGTGAACGGACGGCGGAACAACAGAAATGCCAGCGGGCCACGCTCACCATACACCTTCGCCGACCCTTGCCAGCCAATCCGAATGCGGGGATCGGCAGTCGCCAATTCGGCCGTCACCCGATAGGCCAACACATCCCCAGGCAACACCTCCGCATGGTAACTGGCCCGGCTCACGGTCGCCGCGAACGATTCGAGCGGAAGCGCATCGAAAAAGGCCACGGCATCGGCCCCTTCCTTCAATAGCAGTGCGTCACTGACGGGCAAATCGATTCGCAGCTCTATGTGCCGCGGATCGGCAATTTCCATAATCCGCTCCCCGACGGCAACGGGTTTCCCGATCCAGTCGGCCTTGTCGGTATACAGGAGCAGTCCGGCCTGCGGCGCGCGGACCTCAACCTGATCGAGCATCTCTCGCGCGTAGGCTAATTCCGTCTCTTTCAACGCCGCTTCTGCGGCTTTGAGGGGGGCCTCGGCTTTTCGTTGTGGATCGGCAAACCCGCCCTGAATCGCCTGGGCATGTTCGGCCTCCGCCACGGCCAATTGTTTTTCCGCGACCTGGAACTGATTCCGAAGATTCGTGTCCTCATAGCGGAACAGTGGCCGAGCTTGCGCGACCACCGTATTCGGTGGCACCAGGACCTCGGCGATCACACCATCCATCGGCGCGCTCACAATCGTGGGCTCATTTGCCATCACCTTCACCGGCGCGACCGTGGAGACCCGGACCGGCACACAGAGTGCGGCCACAATCGCCGCGCCGATCAACCAGGCCGACGGTGTCTTGATCTTCGCCGGCCAGATCCGGCTTCGCTGCGCGACCGCTTTCCACGCATAGGCGAAACTTCCGGCGAGCCGATGCAGGATCGCCACGTCGTTTTCTTCCCACGAACTCTCACGCTCGAACCACCAGATACCCAGCACCGTATCGTCCGGATGCTGCAGGGGGCACCACAAGACATGGCCACGCACATATTCACGCCATCCTTCGCGGCAGGTTTCGGGGCAGGTCTCCTCTGTGAGAATTTTTGGTTCATTGCCAGGCTGCTCTTGCCTCAACGCGTGCGTCATCTGCTCCAGCCAGCGGATGACCGGTGCCTCGCGTTCAACGATGGCCACGCTGGACGCACAGACCACTCGATAGGCGTCGGAGTCTCCGCCGGCAGGACTCAGGAGATAGGCCTGATCGTAGGGCACCAGCCGACGGGTCTCATTGACGGAGAGAAACTGCAGTTCCGGGATGGTCTTCGCCACGCGGATCTGCCCCTCCAGGTGGGTGAGGGTCGCCAGATGGACCAGCGTCGCGAGTTCCTGAGCGCTTGGAGCCGTGGAGGTCGCCATGGTCTTACGGTTGTCCCGATGCGAACTGGGCCGTGCCGCTCATTCCTGCGAGCACATCAGCCGGAAGCGATCCGAAGCTGCCGACCACTTTGACCGTCTGGCTTGCAGGATCGACATTCGCCCCGATTTCTTTCACCTTGGCCGGATATTCCCGGTGTGTTTCGTCGACCGTGAACGTGAACGCCGATTTCCGCTTCAGCCACGACAAGGTAGATGAAGGCAACACCAGTTCGATCTCAAGGCTCGAGTCATCGAGGACACTGAGCAGCTTGTCATTGGGAAAGACATTTTCATGTTCGTTGACCATCACCGCCACGACACGGCCGGAGAATGGCGCCGCGATATGACAACTGCGCACATTGATCTCTGCCAGGCGGATGGCCGCAACGGCTTTTTTTGCCTCGGCTTCAGAGATTTCGAGTTCCAACGTACTGACGGCGTTGAGCTTGGTGAGCTCTTTGTTGTTCCGAACAGTTTTGTCTTTGGCTTCGTGCTCGGCCATGGCACCCGCCAGTTCCGCGCGGTACTTGTCGCAGTCGATTTCGACCAGGGTCGCCCCCTTGTCGAACCGTTGCCCCTCCCGCACCGGCACCTGACTGACCCGGCCCTGAATCTGCGAGTAGAGCACCGCCTGCGTACTGGCTTTGACGATGCCGCGCAACGCCCCGTTCACACCCCGCAACACCATCGCCGATCGCTCATCTTTCGGCCAACTCACCTGGGGGGCGAAGAGCTCCATCCAGAAGACCATCAGCCCGACACTTGCATTAATTGGCCATCGGTATCGCATGGAGTTCCGGTCTCCTTCCTGTCTCGGACACCGCGCGCGTGGCAGGCGCCCACTGTTTCCGCAATGCGTCGGCGAGTTCCGTCACCGTCTGACCGTCAAGGCCGGTCGGCGCGGCATCCTCCCCCATCGACGCCATCAAGGTGGCGTAGGCCGATTCGACTCCCGACTGCGCGCTGTCCATCCGCACCTCAGCCAACACATCATTCACCCGTTCACGAATGAGGGTCAGGTCGGTGGTGCTCTTCGTGAGCCACAAATTCTTGGTATGGTCGGTGATCGCCAATTGCGTTTCGTGGTAACTCTTCGCCGTGAAGTATTCTTGACTCGCGTGGGCGAACTGCAACGCACCGACATGGACCTCCGTCAGAATCGTCAGGGTCAACGCCGTGCTTTGGGCATCCAGCACCTGACGATGCGCCTCCACCGCCTTCAATTTGGCCGGCATGCGAAAGGCCGAGACTAAGTTCCAACTGACCTGTGATGCGTATCCGAGCCAATTTTGATAAAGGAAGAAGCTGTTGCTGCTGTAATACCCGCCGAGGCTCAGCTTCAAATTGGGAAACAGTTCCAGAAACACCGCTCGCGCTTCCTTGGCATTGATTCGCTTTTGATAGTCGATGGACCGCAGTTCGGCGCGATAGAGCAGCGCCTGCTCTTCCATTCGCTCGGTGTTGAGATTCACCACCGGCAGCGTGCTCGTCCGCTGCGGCACTTCCAGTTCATATTCAGTCCCCGGCGGCAAGCCCATCATGGAAGCGAGCTGAACTCGTGCCGTACTGAGCTCGCGATAGAGGCGTTGAACCTCGCGCTGAATATTGAGCAAGTCGCGACGATAGTTCAGCGGCGTCAAGGGCGTCTGGAGCTTCTTGTCGACGATCTGCTGCGCCCGCTCCAACGCCGTGTTGACCGATTCATCGAGAAACTTCACCCGAGCGAGTACCCGTTCCGCACTGATGGCTCGCCAGTAGGCGCTGCGGACATCCTGGACGAGTCGAACAGCAATACGTCGCCGTTCCTCCTCGGCAATCATCACGTTGTCCGCCGCCTGTTGGGCACGAACGAATGACAGGCCGAAGTCCAGCACATCCCAACTGAGCGCGAGATTCCCCGACACCACGTTTTTGTCGGATGAGGTAAAGGGTTCGAGGACAGGGCGACCGTCAAGCAACGATTGTGCACCGCCGCCGCTATACGAGTTGCGGCCATCGAACCCCGCATTGGCGGACAACTGAGGCAGCAACGTGTAGTGAGCCACGTTCAATTGCTGATGCGCCAACTGCGCCTGCATGGCTTTGACCTTGGCATCCAGGTTGTATTTCAGCGCCCGGGCAATCGCTTCATAGAGGTCGATCGGCCCGGACAGGGGTTCCTGGAGAGCGGACACGGTTTCAAGGTCCTTGGCGACACGAGTTTGCACATCGTCCTGGGTCAGGACATAGGGTTTGACCATGCATCCTGAGATGAACAGAACCGTCCCCAACAGACCAGCTATGCGAAAGATTCCTCGTGTCATCGCTTCAGGACTCGGCACACCTTCCGTGCAGATGCTCTCCATGGGGAGACACGTCTGAGCCTCAGTTCACCTTTTCTGTAGAAATATCGGCTGAATAGATCGAGAACTTGACGCAACAGGGGGGATCGGACTCTCGCCGGGAAGAAGGGACGACGCGACTGGCAGGCCGAACGGGTCAGCCCTGGGTAGGCGGCAACGCCTACCCAAACCTATGAGAGCAGCTTACGTTGCCGAAACGGGCCATTGGCACAGACAGCCCGAGCCCGCGACTCCTGCGGTTCACCACCGCCACATAATTCTTCAATGTATCGCGTGGTTGCCATGCAGAGAGCCGCACTTCATGTCCGAATTCGATCCCGGCTCGAGCAGCCCTTCTTCCATCCATGGCTATTCCCGTTCTGGCGTCCGATCTTGCGGCATTGGATGGGTAACTACTTCGGAGAAGCATGAAACTGAGAACGGCATCATGTAATTGAGTGTTCAGCACTTGGAGGGTGATGCCGGCAGATCGCACAGCGCAGGCAAGCCACTCACGAGGCAATAGGTGGCCGGACATGACAAAGCCAGCGGTCGACACCGCCGCCAAATAATGCCGTTCGTCCTTCAAAGAATCTCGCAGCTTACGCCACAAGGGAAGCGCACGATGGGTCTATGGGAGAGTCGCGAGCCTTTCTTTCGAAATTTAACGAACAGCCAGATGGCTCATATCAATTTTGACGCTGATCGCCCCACCAAGCTCACCTTCTCTGCCGCCCTCTTTGGAATATCCTGAAATATCCCGTTCGCCTTTTGGTTCCCCATGGCAACTCAAACAGGCCTTTTCGTAATAAAGCGGGAGCATAACTCGCACGCTGTTTCCTCCGTCTATCGTGCTGACGACTGCTTCCTTCTCTCGTTGGACCGATGCCTGGCTCAGTTCCTTCATATGTTCCGCCTCAAAACTGTCGGGTTTATTGCTCGTATTGCGGAGCAGGTGTTCAGGAGCCGTCTGCTTCAAATAGACACCGGACCATTTCTGAAATCGTGAAGCGGCTTCCGTGCTGAACGTGGCAGGAATAAGCCCCTTATACTTCAACCCCTTCATATTGAGCACAGGCTGATAACTCTCCACGGTCTTTTTACTCTCCATCAACAACCGTTCCAACAATCGTTTCGCCGAGGCCGGCACATTCGCGTTGGCGAGATCGTCCAGGTTATGTCCCGTACGCTCCTTAAAAATGGCTGTGGTCTGGGCGGCAAACAGATCCTGCGTAAAGGCCGTCTGCGCGCTTGAGGGGTCGTTGATGAGGGTCTGATTGCGTCCGATCGCAACTCGACCGGAATCAAGCAGAATGGCCAACAGTCGCGCGGTTTCCGACAAATCAGAATCGGTGTTGTCCGCAGCCACACTCTGTGGCACGCACCACAAAACAACAAAACACAATACGTATATGCGCATAGTGCCTTTCTTACGCCGTATAAGGCCCATTCGGGTAACCAGCCGGATCATAGAATCACCATTTCTTAACTCGGCAACAGGCAAAAGAGCGATACACATCCATCGCATGGCGTGCAGAATCACCCTCAGCCATCATGCGACGTCAGTCACTTCTTCATCAGTCGCCCCCGCAGCAAGGCGTGGACTGAATCAGTTGCTGTTCGCCTTCGCAGAATATTGTGCAAAGAAAAACGGATTGGTACTCGCGGACATGATATTGATATTGCACAGCCAGAACAATAGTGGAGCCGCACGGAATTTTTCGCTGATGGGAGACCTGTCTTCGCTCAGCTTGGGCAAATTACTCGACTGGTACTTGCCAGATACCTACTTGCAGCGTCCTCCGA
This sequence comes from Nitrospira sp., assembly GCA_016788885.1. Lineage (NCBI taxonomy): Bacteria > Pseudomonadati > Nitrospirota > Nitrospiria > Nitrospirales > Nitrospiraceae > Nitrospira > Nitrospira sp. Next base: position 89,301 of record JAEURX010000036.1, read on the forward strand.
TAGGGCGAGCCTTAACGAGCGGAGCATCTGCCGAATATGGGGATGGACCGTTGAGCGGTGAGTCCGCACAATGAATGCTGCTGTACAGAAGGCGGCGCCTCGCGAGAACACGAGAGCGGTGATCGGCCGCACGTCGTATCCTTGGAGAGCACATGTGCGGCACGACCACGAATGTGAAACGTTCCGAGCGGGAGCGAACAATCCGTGCATGCTTCCGCTTAGCCGTGTGTCACGCCCAGAGTTACCTCACCCGCAACAACCGCTCTCAAACTGCCGACGTTGATAGGCGAAGACCAGACAACGAATACAAATTTCCCGCGTCGTCTTCGCCTGCTCGTCGCACAACGGTGTCCGCCGCATCACGAATTGCCCGCAGTCCGCACAACAACCGGCTGTCGCAGCCTCAATGTCAGAACAGACAGTGCTCATGGCGTTCAATCCTCCTGTTTTCCCGAACGGGATGCGCCGCGGGAACAACCGGCTTGATGCCTCCCCAGATGGCTCGCAGCCTGGAGCCACCACTCCACCCCAGGCCCGTCATCCCTTTGGTGAGTTTCAACTCCCGCTGCAATGCACCGATACGGCCGTTCAAGCGGACAATCATGCGCTCGAGTTCGTCAACCCGTTCCACCATCATCTGTTGCTGGTTGCTCATCATCCTGCCTCCTTGAATTACGCGTTGTCGCAGTGGCGAATCACACCGACGAGGATGCCTTCAATGGAAAATTCGTCTGCTGAGGTAATGACCAAAGGACGCATCGCGGCATTGGCGGGATGAAGTTCAATGGTGTCACCGCGCTTGAAATAAGTCTTGATCGTCGCCTCACGGTTGACCAATGCCACCACCGTCTGCCCGTTCCGCGCAGCGGCTTGCTTTCGGACGACCACCACATCACCGGGAAGAATGCCGTCCTCGATCATCGACTCCCCTTTGACACGCAAGGCGAACGTCTCACCGGGCCGTATCATGCTGGGGGGAACATCGACCCACTCCGACTGAGCGATCGGCTCAATGGGGAACCCCGCCGCTACCACCCCCGCCATGGGAACTTCCGTCCGTATCGCTAACTGCGTCAGCGCCACTTGAACCGCACCACTAATCCGGCGCATGCCGGACTCATAGCGGGCCACCGACACTCGGGTCGTGCGTAAGGCTTGGGCCAACTCTTCCTGAGTTAGCCCAAGCCGTTCCCGACATTGCTTGAATTCGCTCGCCGTCATCATGTAACCAATGGTTACACAAATTAAATCTTCTGTCAATGGCCTATCCGCTCTTCGTTCTTGACTATTCCCTCACCGCTTTCCAGAGCGGATTTTGCGGCGGGATTCGTCATTATTTTCACGAAAGCGAGTTTCTTCTGTGCATAAGTCAAGAGCCATTTGGGGAAGGACAGCAAATAAACATGAATTCACAGGTGACTGTCGGAAATCATGACGCGTTGTACAAATATGAATGCTAATACATACACTTCAAATGACGACCACAATATATTGTGGTCTCAGGAAGGTCTCGCTCTATGCCCAACAAATAGGCAAGTTGGTGCGTGGCGTGGACTACAGGCACTATTCGCGTTCGCTGGAAAGACTATCAACAGAGATATCCACAGATTTTGGGGAGAGGATTTTTTCGCAGAAACTCGGTTTTCTTGATTGAAACCTCTCCCCCATTCCAATAGAATCGCGCCGCGAATTCTTCTGACCGGGACACCGATTGTATTCGTTCTGGAGCGCGATCATGGGAAAAGGCTCCTTCGTCGGTCTTCTGGTCGGCCTACTCCTCGCAACCGGCTGCACAGCCAATGTTCGGGATACGGACTTGCTGGCCAGTAACAGCGTTCTCCTCCCGCCTTCGGTGGCACGCTCGATCCTCCTGCAAGTCCGTAATGCATCAGACAACCAGGCTGTGTCCCTTGATGACCTCGGGAGTCGCCTCACCGCCAAAGGCTATCAGGTGGTGCAGGATCCACGGGGGGCCGCCTATGTGGTGCAGACAAACATCGTCTACTGCAACCAGACAAAAGTGGATGTCCCCGTCGAGGAGATGGTGGCCGGTGGGTATGGGTCTGGTTTTGGGAGTTCCCTCATGGCAGGCCTGCAAGGACTAGCCGGGATGGCAAGTATGGCAGGCCCCCAAGGGGCTCTTGCCGGAGGCGCAGCCAGCATGGGGCTTAGTGCCGCCCACGGGATCGGCAGTGCCGTGGGAAACATGTTCGGCGGCCCGTCGCGGCCCGATGCCAACGAGAACATTACCTACGCCTGCATCGCGGATCTTCAAATCACCGACCTCGATCAAACAGGCGGGACGATGCCCATCTCACAGCCCGGCGCACCACTGCCCCGCGGGGTCTACCAGACCAGGCTGGCCGCCAGCGTGTATCAGAAAACACTGGATGAACAAGAAGCGACGCCGTTGGTGCAACAACGGCTCAGTGCCGCAGTGGCGGGGCATTTCTGATTGAGCCGGGCAGGTGATTCGACATGAAGACGACCCGATCCATTGACGCACCCCTCGTTCTCCTACTCGGTTGGCTCATGCTGACCGGGTGCAGCAATGTGGTGCGATCCGGCCTGGTCAACGATCGGTCGATCTTGCTGCCGCCGAGTGTGGCACGGACCATTTACGTCCAAATTCGAAATACGTCAGAAAACCAACTCGTGACACCCACGGCTATTCCCGTCAGGCTGACCACCAAGGGCTATCAGATCGTACAAGACCCGTCATCGGCCGCCTACTGGCTGCAAACGCAAATTGTGTATTGTCACAAAGCGGGAGATGGAGTCAGGCCTGAAGCCGTGGCCAAGGCCGGTTTCGGTGCGGGAATCGGCAGTGGAGGCGCTCCGCTGGACGGGACAGGGGGCCTCGATCAGGATCTCACGGGAGCGTTGTTCGCGGGAATGCCCGGGAGCGACATGAATGCGCAGGCCCTACGCGCCATGGCAATGGGCAATGGAGGGTCGCCGGACCTCAACGCGCTCATGCGCATGGCAGCAAGAGCACAAGGCGGCTATCCGGGCATGGCTCCACCGCCGTCGAGCGAAGGTAGCCTCTATCTCTGTGTTGCGGACGTGTTGGTCACGGATCGCGGGAACGCCGAACAGCCGCGCACCTTCACCATGCGGTCCGTCGCCCATGTGCTCCAGAAAACCTTGAAGATTGAGGAAGCCACTCCAATCATGCGGGACAAGTTCGTCGCCAGCATGACCGGTGCGTTTTAGTCAGTGAGGATTGGGATGACGCCGAACGGCGAGTGGCACCGCCAGTAATGTTCCCGCACTAGACCTCCTGCCTCGACACCAAATGAACGGCTCCGGCCTTGATCGCCGCCGTGACGACGACCCCGGTAGCAAGCTGAAACTCCTCTGCGGTCGACCGTGTCACCATGGCCACGAGGGGAAATCCACAATCCAGCGTGACCCGTGCCAGCGCGCCCAGCATGGTGACTGCCTGCACCGTGCCCGTCAGGTGATTACGCGCACTGCTGCCGGAGGCGCGCCCTTGTTCCAACACAACATCCTCGGCCCGGATACAGGCGAACACGTCGGGACCGGCCGATTCACCTTCGACCGCCGTGAGTGTCGTCCCATTCACGCTCACCTGCACCATGCCGCCTGCCGATCCCACCACCCGCCCTTTGACCACCGTCTCCACCCCCACGACATGCGCGACATCCGCATTTTGCGGACGACTGAACACGTCGATCGGCGCGCCGACTTGGAGCACGCTCCCGGCGCTGATGACGGCCATGACGTCGCCAAGCGTGAGGGCTTCCGTCCAGTCGTGCGTGACGATGATCGACGGCAGCGCGAGTTGCTTCAACAGCCCTCGCAATTCGTCTCTGAGGTGCACCCGCGTCGGCGCATCCAAGGCGGACAGCGGTTCATCCAGCAACAGCAGCAGCGGACGAGGGGCGACCGCACGCGCCAGCGCCACACGCTGTTGTTGTCCACCGGACAATTCACGCGGCTTCGCCGCCTCCATCCCGCGCAGCTGGAACAATTCCACCATTTCGTCGACCCGTTTGTGACGATCCGAGGCCGAGAGATGGCCGAGTCCATAGGCAATGTTTCCGGCCACCGTGTAGCAGGGAAAGAGCGCGTAGTCCTGCGCCATGTAGCCGATGTGACGATCCTGCGGCGGTACCCTCACGCCTGAGGCGGTATCGAGCCAGGTGCGCGACACGAATTGTATGGTGCCCTCTTCCGGCCATTCCAATCCGGCCACCGAACGAAGGATCGTCGTCTTTCCTGACCCGGACGGACCGAAGAGAATCAAAACAGTCGACGCCTCCACGGGATACCGAATCCCCACCCGGATCGGCGCACGCCCGGGGAATGTTTTAACGAGGTGAATCCCTATTTCCGCGGCCATGCTGCCCACACATTTCGGTTCAGCGCGTATACCCCCAGCAGCACGGCATAGGACACCACCAGAAGAAACAAGGCCGTCTGGGCCGCGCCGACATAGTTCAACGCTTGCACCTCATCATAAATGTCTATCGAGACCGTACGGGTGGAGCCTTCGAGATTGCCGCCGATCATCAGCACCACGCCGAACTCCCCCATCGTATGAGCGAAACTTAATACCGCGCCGGTCACCAGCCCGGCTGTGGACAGCGGCACAATCAGTTTGAAGAAGGTCTTGAGTTTCGACACCCCCAACGTCCAGGATGCTTCGATCACCCGCCGATCGACCTGATCAAACGCCGCCGCAAATGGCTGCACGGCAAAGGGCAGACTATAGAGAATCGACGCCAGGAGCAAACCTTCGAACGTGAACGGGAGGGGATGACCGACCAGGTTTGTATAGAGCCGGCCGAACGGACTGTGGGGGCCGATGGCGATAAGGATGTAAAAACCCAGGACGGTCGGAGGAAGCACCAGCGGCAAGGCGACGACTGACTCGATCAGAAATTTCCATCGCCAACGGGAAAAACTGAGCCAATACGCGATGGGAAGGCCGATACACAACAACGCCAACGCCGTGAGACCGGCCAGTTTGCAGGTGACCCAAATCGCGACCCAGTTCACTCGCCAACCAGCCTCTCGGAGATCGTTCCCGACCGGCCCCATACTAGGGAGGCCGGTCGGGAAGATCAACTCCCTTCGAGGCCTACTTCCCGATCATGACCTCGGTCGCTTTCACCGCCACGGTGACGGTGTCGTTCACCTTCAGGCCCATGCCCTTGACGGAACCTTCCGTGATGGCGGCCACAAAATCAAGATTGCCCACCTTCACCGTGATTTCGGCCATCGCAGTCCCCTCGGTGATACGGGTGATCGTGCCCTGAAATTGGTTACGTGCACTGAGTTTCATCATGTCCTCCTTAGTGCTTCACCACCATGACCTCGGTCGCTTTGACGAGGGCGACGGCGGAGTCCCCGATCCGCAGCCCCAGTTCTTCAAGCGCATCCCGTGTGATCACGGCCGTGATGATGTGTGGTCCGATGTCGATATCGACTTGTGCCATAATGGCATCTCGTTTGATCGCCGTGACTCGCCCGATCAGCTTGTTGCGGCCGCTCACGTCTTCCGTGCCGGACTTTTTGGTACCAAGCCACTCGTCGAGTAACGCCCGTTTAAAGCGGTACCGTCCGCCGATTTTCGGTGCCTGAATTTTTCCATCCCAGATGTACCGGTAAAACGTCGGGAGCGTGAGCCGCACATAACGGGCTGCTTCTCTGGCCGTGAACACGTCCCCTTTTCCTCGTGGCTGTTTAGGCATACTGGGATGTCCTTCGTTCAGCCTGACCACCACTCGGAAGTCGTGATCGGCTGATCATGTCCTCACCTCCTTTCATCCTGGCACCACAATCCAAAGAAGGTACCTGCGATCCACGCGTACCCTAGCAAGATCGATTGAGAATTGGAGGTGAGTGTTGTGAGAATTTATCGATAGTGACGGTATGCAGACACCGCTGGTGGAAGGTGCTGCAGCCATGTTCCTTCTCCGAAACGTCTCAACGAATCACAGGTCCTGGCGAGAAACCAGGTGCACCGCACCGGCCTTGATCACCGCAAGCACCGATTGACCGGGAATCAATTGCAGGTCTTCCACGGAAGAACGCGTTACCATGGCGACCAGCTGAAAACCACAATTCAGTGTCACTCGCGCCAACGCCCCCAACATGACAACAGCCGTCACCGTTCCGGCCAGCTGATTCCGCGCGCTGCTCACGGAGAGAGGACCGCGTTCCAAGGCGATGTCCTCCGCCCGGATACAGACGTACACATCAGGACCGCAGGCATCTCCCTCGATGGCATTCACCACAACACCGCTCACCTCCACACGGAACATCCCGGCAGCCGCCCACACCACCCGTCCCTTGACGACCGTTTCCACACCCACGACGAGTGCAACTTCGGCATTCCGGGGACGGCTGAACACCTCCAACGGCGGACCGGTTTGCAGGACCTCGCCGCCGCTCACCACCGCCATCAGATCTCCGAGGGTCAACGCCTCGGCCCAGTCATGCGTGACGATGATGGATGGCAAGGCCAACTGCTTGAGTAGACGGCGCAGTTCGTCGCGAAGATAGGTTCTGGTCGGCACATCCAGGGCAGACAACGGTTCGTCCAGCAACAGCAGGAGAGGGCGTGGGGCCACGGCTCGAGCCAGCGCCACACGTTGTTGCTGGCCGCCGGACAGGTGTTGTGGCTTCGCGTGTTCCAGCCCACGCAATTGAAAGAGATCCAGAACTTCGGTCACCCGTGCCTTGCGTTCGTGCGACGACAGATGAGCAAGTCCGTACTCCACATTCCCCGCCACCGTGTGTGTAGGAAACAGGGCATAGTCCTGAGACATGTATCCGACATGCCGATCTTGAGGAGACACGCGAATACCCGATCCCGTATCCAGCCAGGTACGCGACACGAATCGAATCCGCCCCTCTTCCGGCCACTCCAGACCGGCCACGGATCGAAGAATCGTGCTCTTGCCGGCACCGGAGGGTCCGAACAGAATCAAGACGGTCGAGGCTTCGACGGGATAGCGAAACCGCGCACGGATGGGCACGCGGCCGGAGTAGGTCTTGACGATGTCGAGCGCTAATTCTGCGGCCATGCTGCCCACACATTTCGATTGACCGCATAGACCAGCAGCAACACGGCGTACGAGACGACAAACAGAAACAAGGCCGTCTCGGCGGCGCCGGCATAATTCAACGCCTGCACTTCGTCGTAGATGTCGATGGAGACCGTCCGTGTCGTGCCCTCCAGGTTGCCTCCCACCATCAACACCACCCCGAACTCCCCCATCGTGTGAGCGAAGCTGAGCACGACGCCGGTCACCAGACCCGCGGTGGACATGGGCAGAATCAACTTGAAGAAGGTTGTGAGTTTGGACACGCCGAGTGTCCAGGAGGCTTCAATGAGTCGTCGATCAACCTGCTCAAACGCCGCCGCAAAGGGTTGAACCGCGAACGGCAAACTGTACAAAACGGAGGCCAGCAGGAGACCTTCGAAGGTAAATGGAAGCGGGTGGCCGACGAGATCGGCATACAGGCGGCCGAACGGACTATGGGGACCAATCGCCGACAGGATATAAAACCCGAGCACGGTCGGTGGCAGCACCAGCGGGAGGGCTACCACCGACTCCACCATGAACTTCCACCGCCACCGAGAAAAACTCACCCAGTAGGCGATGGGCAACCCGACCAGCAGCAGAATGAGCGCGGTGAGACCAGCCAATTTTACGGTCACCCAAATCGCAATCCAGTTCACGCGTCCGTTCCAATATTTATCGGCGCCATGACATGAACACGGCGATCGGGTCAGGTCCCCGCCGAGTCTTATTTTCCGATCATGACCTCCGTGGCCTTTACAGCCACGATGACTGAATCATTGGTCTTCAACCCCATCTGCTTGACGGACCCCTCGGTGATGGCGGCCACAAATTCAAGGTTTCCGACCTTGACCGTCACCTCGGCCATCGCCTGACCTTCCGTGATCTGTGTCACTGTCCCCTGAAATTGATTTCTCGCGCTCAGTTTCATCGCCGTGCTCCTTTCCCATTAAGATGACGCGCCTCAACTCAATCGCCCTTCATCATTTGGTACGTCCCTGCACCTTCCCCTCAGGTTCGTTCTTGAGATCGGCGCCGCCAGGCTTGCATTCGAATTGAATCCCCCAGCGCCTACCCCGTGATTCGTCTTCCGTGCCTTCGATGATACCCATCCCCGCGCTGGTATATCCTTTCACTTCTCCCTCGCGGAGCATACGCCACCCTTTCCCGCACTTGGCTTGAATCTCGTCCAGTGCGGGTTTTCGGTAAGGCGACCCCATCGGACCACCGCGATCTTCCTTGTAACTGTACGTCATGACCCCGCCGTGGTCCGATTCCTGGCTCATCATGACCGCTTCTGAGCAACCAGCGACAACGGTCAGACAGACCGCACAGACAAAGAGGGATCGGCGATCAACTCGGCAACGTGAATCCATACCGGATCATAATCTCCTGTCCGCGTTCGCCTTTGATGAATTCCAGAAATTGTTTCGCCACATCCTGGTTCTTCGATTGCTTCATAATCACCGCGCCCTGCTCAAGCGGGGCATGGTGATCCGCTGGGATCTCCCAGTAGGTGCCGGCGCTTTTCATGGCAGGAGCCATAGCCAGCGACAGGGCAATGATGCCCACATCGCAGGCGCCGGATTCGATAAACTGGGCGGCCTGGGAAATATTCTCTCCGAGCACCAGCCGATCTTTCACATCGCCATAGACCTGCTCGTGCTCCATGGCTGCCACGGCCGCCCGGCCGTAGGGCGCATGTTTTGGATTGGCGATGGCAATCTTTTTGATCACCGGTTCGCGCAGCACTGTGAGTCCCTTGGTCACGTCAAGAGGAGAGTTCTTGGGCGCCCATACCACCACCCGCCCAACCGCATACCGATAGAGCGACCCCGGCACGGTCAAACCCGCCTCCTCTAATTTTCTGGGGTAGCCGATGTCGGCTGAAAAATAGAGATCAAACGGCGCTCCCTGCTGCAATTGCGCAAAGAAGTTGCCCGACGAACCCAGGGACAACTTCACCTTGTTTCCGCTTTGCTTCTCGTACTCCTCAATCACTTCCTTGATGGCGAAATTGAGATCAGAGGCGGCCGCAATGGTCACCTCGCCGGCTTGGGCAACAGTCGGCGCCATCGGCAGCACGAGCACAAGCGCAATCGCGAGCATGCAGCTCATCGCCCACAAGGGTCGCATATATTTCCAGATTGACACGGGTGAGCTCCTTTCATTCCAGCACATGTGACACATCGCATGGGAACGCGATACGCGGGCCCTTATCGTGCGCTTGCCAGAGATTGATGGTCAAGATACAACAAGCCGCACAACACCGGAGGACAATCCTTTCCCGCGGGCTTGATCCAGGCTTCATAACGGCCGATATGAATGTCAATGCTCATGCCGGAGGCCCAGGACGCACCGTGATTATCCTCCTGCTCCACCAGCACTGAGACACGAGCAGTCCCGACGAGCAGCGAGAGCAAACTTCCGTCTAGATCCCCATCTACTTCTGCAATGTTGGCTTTCAACCAGACGCGGGCATCCTGGCAGGAGCAACGCACCTCATTCTCAGAATCCTCGTTCGGCACTTCGTTCAGATACAACGCACGATTAGGCCCGTCGTGACTCATCATGAGGAGATCTCGCGGTTGGCGAGAGCCCCGGCAGGACATCATGGCCAAGGCTCTCGCGTCATGCTCGTCAGAAGAAGATTTGATATTGGACCCGGATCGCATGTTCGATCAGGGTTCCCTTCGTCACATCGAGCGGCACGGTTCCTGATCCCGGAGGCAGCGGCGCGCTACGGCCGATGGCATACCCGCCGGTTTCAAACTGCGTATTGCTGTAGGTCAACATGATTTGATGGTCATAGGTTCCGTTCAAGAACCAATTCAATGACGCATCGGTCTGTCTGATCAAGTCACCAGCTGAATTCGTATCCGGGTCCCAGTAGGAAAACCGTCCCGCCAGCTCCAAGGTCCGAGGAATCAAATAGTAACCGGATTGCACATAAAATCCGGTGGCATTCCCGAAGTTGTTGGGTGCCGTGGCCGTACACGCCACGTTCATACACGGCAACCCTTTATCGTGCCGGTTGACATTTTTGTAATAGAATTCTCCCTGCAATGAGAAGCCCCGATACTTGAACACACCGTCGACCGCCCAGGTGGAATAATCGACAATCCCAAGACCTAATTGTCGTCCGTTGCCAAAGGCTGCCAGCTGACGCCGGATATTCAAATTCGCGAGATCCAGACCGACAAACGCGTTGTCGGAACTCGTATTGATACCAGGGTTATAGGAATATCCACCGCCGATGGCCAATTGTGGCCGTTCGGAATACGCCAGGTCGCCTTCTCCATAGCCCGGCCTTCCCAAGATATTCCAATTCAAGCGAGCGACGTAGAGAAGACGGTCGACATCGAAACGTGTATTGGCATTCAGGTTGCGCTGGTTCACCGGACAGTTCGAGGGTGAAGGGAATGGATTGCCTCCGGTCTGTCCACCCGGACAGCCGATGGTCGCCTCTTCTGACGCAAACGATCCGAGTCGATTGAAACTCGGGCCGGCGCCGTTGAAGATTCCGAAATAGTAGTTGATCGGAAACAACTCTTCGTCGTTCATGATCGTGATACCGATATCCCGCCGATCCAATCCGCTGGCGGTAAAGGCATCTTGAACTAACGATCGATCCGCAAACTGCATCGACGCGGTCGAATTGATCTGCGACCGATTGAAATAGACTTTATATTGTCCCAACTGCACGTTCGCCCATTTAAAATGCGTGGACGTGAAATTCATGTCCAACAGCGAAAGCGCTCCAGGAGTCTGCGCATTTTCGGCGGTCTCTGAGCGAAATTGAATGTAGTATTTAAAGTCCGGATCAAATAAGTGGCCCATGAAGTAAAACCGCAAGCGGCGCACATTGAACGATGTGGCGTTATTCTCTGAACGATTGGCCCGATAGTCTCCGAATACGCCGAGCAACTCCGGGAAGTTTTTCGCTTCTCCAGGATCTCGCCACGCATCGTTTCTGATCCGCTCAGTGAACCGAAGTTGACTCCTGAATCGAATCTTCAGAAAAAACGCGTTGTCGTTAAACGACAGGTTGAACCCGCGGTCATACCAGCCTTTAAAACTCGGCGCCAACAACTGTGCGCGTTCCTCTGAATCCTGAACGACCTTGCTGTACTCATCCTGCGTAATCAGACCACCCTTCACCGACCGTTCGAGCAGCAGTCGCATGGCAGGGTCCATCCCCTCGACAAAGACGTACTTCCCTTCCTTCTCGATCAACTTGCCGGACTCAGCGGCGCCGGCAGCGGCCGAGAAGCCGATGACCAACCCCACCATAAGCATCACTGGGAGCAAGGCTCTCTTAGAGCCGGCTGCCGCGGACCGAAGACATACAGATCTCCATACTGCATTCATGAATGCATCTCCTCTTCGTACTCTACGAATCACTACCGAGTTATTAGATCTGCCAGACCATGGGGATCCTCACCCGCAGCCGTTTACCGTGGTGCCATGCCGCTGGATTGTGCAGATTTGAGAAATTGGCGAAACTCCACGCCCCTGACGCCCTTGTCGTCGGTCAACCAGAAGCGGCCTGGTTCGAAATAGAGGATGTATTCCCCGGGGTTGGGGGGAGTGAGCGGATAGTTGTAATCGTAGTTGTCCGATTTTCTGATGGGAATCTGGTTATGGAAATAATCGACGTTGAGATACAGATAGGGATCACGAACGGCCACCCACCCGCCGACCACATTCCGGCTGTAGCGTGGATTGTTGCCGGGCCCGCGCACTTCGAAGTGCGCCCGCTCCGCCGGGCCCACGTGTTGAAGTGCCTCCGCAAGGTACGGCGCCAGAGCCTGAATCTCGTCTTCCCGGAACAACGGCTTCGGCGGAACCTCTTCCGCGAACCATCGCAAGGGCAAGCGTTGCTGCTCACGAATCGAGAATCCCCTAAGCACACTGGCCAAATCCGCGGCGGTGAGTTGAGCCGGATGCGTGTACGAGCGAGCCTCTACTTCGTGTTGCACCGTGACAACTACGCGCTCATCCTCATGCACCGTCTTCGTGGTGTAGGGCAACCGCGCGCACCCCGTCACCATGAGTCCTGCCGCCAGAACCAGAACGGACCCCAGCCGTCCCTGGCGGCGCCAACTAATTGCGATGTTCCCGTGCCTCATCACTCCTCCTTGCAACATGTCTCGAAAAATCATGAGTAGATATAATAAGTAAATGTATACTTGCTCTCATGGCAAAAAAACTCACTACCTTTTTCCGGCGGGAATGGTATACCCGGCTTGCCGCACGATGGCTTGACCATCGGGGCCCTGAATGTAGGAGAGGAACTCCTCACAGAGCGTCCGGTTCGGGCAGTATCGCTCCATTGCCATGGAATGCACCGTCGGTTGGTATCCCTTCTCGACCACTCCGGCGACCCGCAAACGCTGTTGCTGCCTGACCGCCTCGTGCCCGTAGATGATGCCCACATCCGCCTGACCGCTTAAGACATGGTCAATGACCCCACGGGAATCCGTGGCCACATCCAGACGTCCCTTAAGTGATTCCTGAAGCTGCGAAGCCCGAAGCACCTCGTCCGTCTGGGCTCCGAGCCGCGTTCGCGACCGGTCAGCCACAGCCACGCGCGCGCCCTCTCGGCTGATCGCGTCGAGCGACCCCGGCGCCTCCACCAACGATTCCGGTACCACGAGCACCAGCTGATCGGCGGCATAGGGCCGCCTTCCGTCCGGCAACACGTAATACTTCCCTTCAAGACGCGTGATCAGCTCATCCCCTCCGGGCGCGACGACATTAATGGGACCGCTTCCGACGAAGTAGCGCCCCACCATGCTGTTCTCCATGCCGGCGATGGTTTGCCGGAGACTCAATCCCGAATCAAAGAACAACCGCACCTTGACCCCGGCATGACTACGTTCAAAACCCTCCCCCAACCGTTCCAGAACTTCTCTCAAACTCGGGGAAGCAGCAATGACGAATGTTTCATCGGCGGACGCGGGAACAGCGTGCACGCCACCCCCGCACATGAGGAACCCAACCAGGGCGAGCACCGTCCTGACAACCGTCCGAGCATACGCATAGTAACTCATGAATATCCTCGCCGTATAAAATGATGCCTGTTCACATGGATGCATGATGTCCCAACACCCTCGCTTACCCGACCCGCAAGCTCCGCACCTTGCCGGTCTCCGTCATGTCATAGCCGCCCAACGCTTCGACTTCGGTTCTGAACTGACGGCTGGCAATCGCGTCGAGCAGATGTGAAAGCCCGGGGTGACTGGAGAGATATCGCTTCGGCAGGACCAGATCGTAACGGGCCTGTTGCAAGGGAACGAAATCGAGGCCGAAGATCTGCGCCGCGGATCGCACACCGATGCCGGCATCGCCTTGCCCGTCTGCAATATGCCGAGCCACCTCGAAATGCGAGCTGACCCCCATGTTGTAGCCCTTCACCGCATTGCCATCGATTCCCAATGCCTGCAGACGCTGGTCCAGCAACATCCTGGCTGCAGCGCCCTCTTCTCGATTGACCAGCGTCACATTGGCCTTAGCCAGATCCTCTATTCCCCGGATCCGTTTGGGGTTTCCCCCACGCACAATGAGTCCCTCTTCCCACGCCGCAAAGGTCACGACAATATAATCGTCGCCCTGCAGGTGCCGCCGGAGATAGGGCAGATTCGACTCTCCTGTTTTCGCATCCAAAATATGCAGCCCCGCCATATGGACTTCTTTTCGCTTGAGCGCCTCCAGCGCCGCCGCACTCCCCATCGACCACCCCACGACCGTCGAGGTGTCCTTGTGGCGATGGAGATATTCGCTGGCCAGATTAATGGCCGGATCACAACCGGCCACCGCGATTTCCCGCTCGACGATCTGGCGCTCGCGCAGCAACCGGACGAGCACACGTCGATCGGATTTGGTCGAACGCGACCCCGCCCCGGCCTTGCCGATGATGAGACCATCCGCAGGCACGGTGTAATTGAGAATTTCCCCCAGCGCTGCAACGGGACGAACGACAAAGCGATCTTCGATCTTGGCAACCTTGACTCTGGTGCGGGGCTGAACCTCAGAAACGGCCAACCCTGGCCAGACCCAATCTCCTTCGATCAACTCACCGGTGGTCTTGAGACTGAAGAGATCTTCGACGTGACAGCCCAACACACTGGCCAGCCGCAGCGCCACCGCAGTGGTCGGGAGATATTGATCCGCCTCGATGGCGCAGACAGCTTGGCGGGTAATCAGGGCTCCGTCGGCGAGTTGGCCCTGAGAGAGGCCTTTTGCCATACGCAACGCGCGAAGCGAGTTCACCACATTGGAAGCCGGTTCTGCTTTGCTTTTTTCACTCATAGCGCCTCGGGGAATATCATGATAGATTAAATTGTGTCAACTATTATGATTATATAATTATCCACAATACTTGACAGGCAAGACCTACGGAACCGACCCGATACCCAGCAGGTATTTCTCTGGCTTCCCGCTGCAATCCGGCGCATCCACGTGATCCTTCCATGGAAAACCGGCAGGAAAAGCGACGGCATTTATGGCGCGGCGAGTTTGCCCGCCGGTGCTGTGGCTTGCCAACCGGTAATTGTGCCGTCAAGCTCCTGGTAATATCTCACGGTCACTTCCCCCAATCGCACCTCCTGTTCGGAGATATGAAACTGAACGGCGGCTCGCTTACGAAGCACCGTGTGGTAAGAGGAGGCAGGCGGAGCGGATGCTAGCGCCAGGGGCAGCTCTTGCCCTCCTTCTCCGTCGCGTGACGGACAATAGGCTCCCCGACAACCCTCGACCTCCCCGAGCACAATGACTCCCGCTTCGTGCAAATCGGGTGTCGACGCGGTTCCCGGATACGTCATAGGTTTCGAGAGGCCACAACCGCCTACGGTTATCAGGGCCGCAACAGCAACCGATCCTAGCACCTTCGCATTCATTCGGACGCTTCCTTTCTAAGGTGTACGATAGATCCAATGAGCAATGATCGCATCATGTGCGCGCGCTGTAGAGACACCTCGAGCGTTGCGCCACAAGCGGGCCGATTGATCATGACGTATTGAGCGCGCATGCAGTCGGTTGGTCATCTATCCTGTTCCTCACTGCACTGTCAACGACTGCACCACCGCGCCGAGCCGGCCCGGAAAGAGCGGCGTTCTTCCCAAGACGAGAGGCGCGGACAGTCATGAGATAGGGGGAACGGCGGCGGCGCGGGGAGTTCGACGGGCGCCGATCATGAACCACGATTGGCAAAGCCCGAGGCGTAGCGGTGAATCTGCTTCTACCGCAGTCTGGTGGACGGAGAGGGCACCACATGGAATCACGAGGCCCCGATCCGTCCGCCAATTCTTCTCCTCTCACCATTGCGCCCACAGCGCCGCTCCTGCCTCGCCTGGCTGAACGCGTCGATCATACCGACATGACACCGATCGCTTACTCACCGGAACACGACTTTCCGCACCCCTGAAACCGGTAGGCGCACCTCGCCAAAATCCGACATACCTTTAAAGCTTCGCTCGATCACTGGACCCCATGCTGAATGAGTCGATGCCCCTCACGCGCCGCCCATCCGGCGGTCTCTTCATTGTAGGTGCCGATATACACGGGGGATGGGGCTGTTGAACCGGTTTGGGTTGCACATCGAACGATCCGCCGCTCACTCGAATTTCTCCGGGTGCCCAGCATTACAACATGGTAGCGAGGTCTCGCTGAAACTCCGCGCGCCCGGCATCGGAATCGATCTGGAACGCGCCTTCGAGTAGTCCCGATTGCCTCCTCGCGACACGCCGAAATTGATCCGCCCCCATTCATCACATCCAGCGTGGCGAGTTCTTCCGCGAGCCGGACAGGGTGATGAAGGGGGAGCAACAGCACGGAAAATCCAATGCGAATGCGCTGCGTATGCGCCGCAAGTTGGGCCGCTGCGATGAGAGGCGAGAAACAGAACCGGCCACTACTGTCATGGGGACGCTGAAAATGTTCTTCGTTGAACCAGAGTGACTCGAACCCCGCGGTTTCAGCCATCTGCGCGAACACCGGCCATTGCGTCGGCAGAAGCGATTCAAATTCGGCCGCGCATCCGGACAGTCTAAACCTCATGCTATGTCCCCTTTGCCGTTGCGGTTCAGTGCAGCGGCATAAACCTACGCGGCCCTGAGCCGGCACACCTTGACCACTGCGGGAGCAGATACTAATGCGCATCAACTATTCGGGTGAGGCTTAAGACCCACACGAGTGGAGGCTGCTGAATGACGGCGCGCCTGGCATCCGCCTACAACACGGGCTCGGCGTCGATGAAGAACTCCCGCACGTCCGAGGCACGACCTCTGGCCAGACGGGTGAGTCGAGGAAGATTGATCAAGGTGATCAGACGGCCTTGGGTCAACAGAAGTTTCTCCGACTGGAAGGCGCTCAGCAGGCGGGCCAGCGTCTCGGGTGTGATTCCGGTCATTTCGGCGATTTCTTCCCGTTTGAGGCTCATGCCTATTTGAATGCCGTCCTCCCCGCGCGAGCCGAATCGCCTGCCCAACTCCAATAGAGTGGCCGCCAACCGCTCCCGGGCATTCTTGAAGGTGAAGGAGTCGAGCTGCGCGAGATTGGAGCGGACTTCGCTACTGAGCAACTCGATGAGTTTGAGGGCCAATGTGCTGTCGCGCCGCACCAAGTCCAGGTAGGCGTTTCTCTCGATCAAGCAAATCTTGCACGATTCAAGCGTCTCGCACGTCGTTTGATGGATGGAGTTTTGCGCAAAAGCATGTTTTTCGATGATCTCTCCTGCTTCAAGGATTTGTACGATCAGTCGTTGTCCTCGATAGGAGGAGCGGGTCAATTTCACCTTGCCGGCACACAGCATATACAAACCGATACTGAGATGGCCTTCGTAAAACACGGCCTGGTTGGGTTTATAGGAGAGTGGAATTCTAATGCGATGGAACGCTTCTAGTTGATGCCCATCGAGGTCGAAAATGCCCCCGTGACCGGTTTGTTTCTGCGCTGTACAGCAGGATGAAATGCGGTCGACTGGTCAGTTCATGATACGTCTCCATCTGCTCAGAAATAAGTGGTACTTCTCTCATTCCGCACGGATGAACATCATAATACATTTACAATATATAAGTATTATGGAAACAAGATGGCCGTATGGACGCATGGAATTTCGGATCCCATATTATTGTTGACAAACTTATTAAAGATAATATAATTTATTTCTCATCGGATTACAGATAATTAAATTATTGCCATCGCCAATGCGCAACAGCTCAACAATTCATCGGTAGCGCCTACTGTTAGATAATGAGGAGAATTCTTATGCAGCGACAAGCACTTGGGATTGCCGGCCTCCTAGCCGGCTTACTGGTAGGCCTGTCCTCCATGCCGGCCCAGGCAGTCGAGGAAGGCCAGTTCATCAGGAAGGACGGAAAATGGGAATACTACTCCGGAGAAGATCCGGGACTAAAGTATCTGTATCTCAAAGGCATCATCACCCAGGAGGAATACGACAAAGGCATCAGGGTGCTGGAGAAGCGCGAACAGGTTTCGAAACCGAATTACACGATCGACGTCAATAACGGGTTAAACTTTCGGGTGGGCGATAAGTTCTTCCTGAAACTGAGACTTCTGACCCAGGTTCGTTACACACACAGCGCATATAACGAAGCGTGGGGAACCGTCGGCGACTCGCGGAATCCGGAAGTTCTTGGAGGACAGGTCGAGTATCGTGCGATCCGGAAGCAAAGCGACTCCAACCAATTCAGCGTGCCACGTGCCAGACTTCAGTTTCTCGGCTATGCCTTCGACCCGGACTTTCGCTACAACATCTCCTGGGCCTTTGACCAGACAACGTGGAATCAGGAAGGGGGCAGCGGCAGAGCCGGCCTGCTCGACGCCTATGTCTCCTCCTGGCATATTCCCTGGTTGACGATCCAGGCAGGCCAGCAACGCGTCTGGTTCAACCGTGCAACCATCAGTTCGATGGCAACCTCTACCTTTGCCGACAACCTGATCGTCCAGAACGCGTTTGCCGCCAACCAACAAAACGCACGAGACATCGGTCTCAGCATCTCGAGCGATGAAGACCAGTACAAATTCAACTATGCGGTCGGGATTTGGGGAGGCGTCGGAGCCAATCTGGCGAGGGAAGGCACATCGGTCAGTCAAAACGTGCTGCCACAAACGGGTACACCCGGGGCGCCTAACGCCACCACGACCAGAACCTACAACTACGACACGCGGTTCATGACCGGCGAGATGATGTACACCGTGCGATTGCTATACAAAATCGCGGGGAACCCCGGCTATGGACAGGGAGACATTCTCAGTTCTCGCACCCTCCAGTCCGCCATCGCCTTCGGCTATGCCTACAACCCGGCGCAAAATTACTTAAGTTCTATCCGCTCAGACATTGTCGATCGTGCTTATCGCCAAGCGATCACCAAGGCGTATAACGGCAGACTCCTGGCCGGCGGCATCTATGACTTCCAGACCTATGAAGTCGACTTTATTGCCAAGTACCAAGGCTGGTCGCTGCAGGCGGAAGGCTACTATCGGCATCAGCGCGTGCGAAATGCCAATAGCGGGACCAGCCCGTTCGACCTGAACACGATTCCCCAGGCACAATTCCTCGGCACGCCGGTCAATCTCGGGCAAGCCTACGGCTGGTACGTACAGGTGGGGAAATACATCATCCCGCGTAAACTCGAATTGGCGGTGCGATATGGGTTCATGGATCCGTCCACGCAGCAGGTGAACGATCTGGTCAAAGAATTCGGCGCCGCCATCAACTACAGCTTCGACGGCACGTACAACAACCGGCTCGTCATCGACTACTCGAACATCACCCTGGGTAGCGGCGGCCGAGCACCGGACCGGTTTCCGTTTGAGACTCAACCGGGATTCGGACGCGATCTCGTCGAAAACCGGATCAATGTGCAATACCAGTTCTACTTCTAGATTCATGACGTCGATCATCGCACGAACGTGGAGGATAGCATGAGCAGAACATTTCAGATGAAAGCCATTGTGGCTGCCGTAAGTCTACTGATCGGCCTGAGTTGGAACGTCCAGCCGACACAGGCACAAGCGGACACCATTACCATCGCCGCCGCTAACAGCCTGAAGGATGCCCTTCGCAAAGTGCTGCCGCTGTTCGAAGCGGAACACCGCAGCACCACTGTGCGCGTGATTTACGGTCCATCCCAAACACTCCGCAGCCAGATCGAACAGGGCGCCCCGGTCGACATCTTTCTTCCGTCGCTCTTTGAGGAAATCGACCAATTGGAGGCCAAAGGGTTAATCATTCAAGGGACCAAACGCGCTTTCGCGGCGACTTCGCTGGTCCTGATTACCGGGACGACCCTGCCCGCCCCCATCAGTTCGATTCAAGATCTGCAAACCACCCCGATTCGCCGCATTGCCGTCGGCGACCCCAAGACCTCTTCCGTCGGAAAAGTCGCCGCGCAATTTTTGAAATTCAGCAAACTGGAACCCAAGCTGAAATCACAATACATCCTGGGCGAACACTCGCGAGCCGTGCTCGACCTGGTTGCCAAGGGTGAGGCTGAAATCGGCGTGGTCTACCGTACCGATGCGATCTCGAATTCGGGCGTCCGTATCCTCGACACTGCGCCGGTCGGCTCTCACACACCGGTGCGCTACGGCGTCGCCGCCGCATGGACGGCGCAAAACATTTCTGCAGCCGGCGATTTCATTGAATTTTTACTCAGTCCCACGATTCAAACCATGTTGCAGGAGTTCGGGTTCGATCGCGTCTCCCCCGAAGTCGGCTTCGCTCAACGAGAAGAGGTGAAACCATGAACGCCATCCGAACCCCACAGCGAATCGCGATCCGTCGCGCCAGCCTCATCCTCGCCTTCATCGGCGTGATCGTCGCGGCCGGTTGCGCGGCACACCCCCAGACACCACCCAAGACGGTCTATCAGTCGGGATTGAACCACGTACGAATCGAAAAGGACCCCGCGTCAACCACGAACACTCACCCGGCCTCGTTGACCGCAACGGAAGTCGGTACGTTGTTACGAGGCGTACGTGTCTGGGAGCGACGGAACCTCCTGCATCGCCTCTTCGTCGGACAGGCTGACAAAACCAGGGCCTTCCGCGACGGTGAAATTGCCATGCTGGCGCCGGCCCTGGCGAAAGCCTTGGCCCAGGCATCACCTTCCGATCGGGTCTACTTCCATCTCAGCCATGCCACCGAACATGGCGAAGAGGAGACGACCACGGGATGGTTGTCCATCCAGGATGCGACGTTGCACCTCGCCTTGCGCGAAGCCCACGACCGGCACGGGCCAGGACCCGATATCAGCAAGTATGACCGGCAAATGCCGAATGTCCCGGAACGGTCTCCGGCGTTCGACGCCACATTCGAGCCGGAAGAATACCTGGTGAAGGTCCGGTCAGGCGGAGGACTGTTCGCACCGGATCAAGAAGAAGAACTTCTCATTCGGTACAGAGACGCGCTGTCGGCCATGCCTGCGCAACCTGGCTTGGAGCGAGACAACAAACCCGTCCCGGAACGGCACTGATCGGTTGAGAAAGAAGCGCATAACCATGGCAATCCTAGTCGTCGGCGGTGATTCGGTCGGTGCCATCATAGAACGAGCCTCCGCCGGCGGCCACGGATGCGTCGAATAGTGGAGCGGGCGTACAACCAGGGACGTCACGAGATCGATTCCCAAAGATACGGAGGCCGCTCGACCTGATGCACTGGCTCGGCAACAATGAGCAAAGAACCAGGTCAGGCAATTAGGGTGCCTGGTCAAGAACCGTCGAAGCAGCGGGGGTCGAACGATGAGGCGGTCAAACACCATCGTCGGATCGCATCACCGGCGACGCGCTGACTGGCACCCAGTCTGTCACTATGGTACCGTAGGCGTTCACACGAGGCCTGCATGCGCTGGCTCCATGACCGCTCGATCGGACAGAAATTTTTCCTCTCTTTCGGAGTCATTCTCAGCCTCCTGGCGTTGAGCCTCACGGCGCTCCTGGTCTATCTCAGCCGCATCAACAGTTATGTCGACCGGCATAAGCGCATCACCGTGCCGGCCATCGTGACGGCGGCGGAGATGCAGCGCTCCGCCTATGACATGAACCTCACCCTTCACCTCTTTCTCGAACAGGTGACGAAGACCGGCGCGGAGGACACGCTCGCCCGCTTGACCATGTATACTGACGGGATCCGTCAGTCCCTTCAGCTCTACCGCTCCACCCATGCGGCACGGACCCATCCGATTCTCCTGGGCATGCTCGACCAACACCAGCGTCTGGATCTGGCAGACCAGGAAGACCGGGCCGTTGCGGAGATCGATCACGCCCTCCAAGAGTTGAACGGCCTGTGGAGCGCGGCTCTCGCGCAACCTCAGGCCACCACGACCCCCCAATCGCCGACCACCAGGGCCGATGCCCTCATTGCGAATCTCACGCACAACCTCGATCAGTTAGTCGCCGCCCATCGCGACATCGACGTCGAAATGAAACTCGAAGGAGATCGCTTGCTCCAACAAGCCCGGATGATCGCACTGGGGTTGGTCGCCGTCCTCGGGCTCGTCATCGGCGTAATCTACGTTTCGGTCAACCGCCGGATTGCAAAACCGCTCCAGCGTCTCTCAATCACCGCGGACCGGGTGGCCCATCATGACCTGACGGCGCAATTCGAATCCTGGCCCGCCCGTGACGAAGTCGGCATCTTGGCGGCCTCGCTGTCCTCGATGGTCACAAGCCTGCGTGAACAAACGGCCGCCACCGCTCGAAAAACGAAGGAGCTGGAAGCCTTTACCTATTCCGTGGCACACGACCTCAAAGGCCCGCTACGGGAGATCGAAGGCTTCTCCTCATTGCTCGAAAAACGATTCCTCGAAGGGGGCGATGCCGAAACCCGCCACCACATCGATGTCATCCGCCGTTCGTCGCTGCGCCTCACCCATATGATCGACGCGCTGCTCAAATATTCGCGCTTGGAGCAACAGGACCTGCCACGGCAACGGTTTAATGTGCTGGAGATGATCACGACGCTCATTACCGACCGCTTCAGCGGAGTGCAGGGGCCAAAGCCGAAAATTCAGGTCGCTCTCCCGTTCGCCGATCTGTATGGCGAGCCGGTCAGCATCCGTCAGGCGATCGCCAACCTGCTCGACAATGCCGCAAAATTTTCACGCCGGACACCGGTGCCGACGATTACCATCGGCGGCAGCAGGGTCGACCACGAACGGATTCTTTGGGTGCAGGACAACGGCATCGGCTTTGATCCTGCACAGACCGACAAGATCTTCGGCCTGTTCGAACGGCTGCACAGCCCGCAGGACTATGAGGGCACGGGCGTGGGGCTGGCGATCGTCAAGCTCGTGATGGACAAACATGATGGGCGCGTGTGGGCAGAATCCACACCGGGCACAGGCAGTAAATTTTCGCTGGCATTTCCCGAACGGGCCGAGATCGTACTGGAACGGGCATCAACCGCCTCCCACCTGTCGTCCGCCTGACACCATGAGCACAGAACTCATCCGCAGCCTCATCATCGATGACGAAGAATTCGTCCGATTGGTTGTCGAACAGGCCCTCCGCGAAGAAGGATGCGACACCCGGACAGCCAGTGGCGGGCAGGAAGGCCTCGATCTGCTTCGCACCGGCGACTTCGACTGCGTCATCACCGATCTGCGAATGCCCGGCGTCGACGGGCGCGCCGTGTTGCGCTGGGTGAAGGACCATCAACCGGACGTCGATGTGATCGTCTTGACGGGTCATGGTGACGTGAAAGACGCGGTGGCAGCCATCAAGGACGGAGCCTGGGATTTCCTGATCAAGGACACGCCCTTCGACGGCACGGCCGTCAAGGCGGCTCTGGCGAAACTGCGCACGGTGCGCGACCTTCGCCGTGAAAACCTGGCGGCGCGGCACGGCGGCTATCGCCAAGAGGCCGTGATGAAGGGAACCAGTCCGGCCTGGCAGCGGCTGGAGACGCAGATCGCTCAGGTGGCGCCGTCGCAAGCACCGGTTCTCATCCAAGGCGAAACCGGGGCAGGAAAGGAAGTGGTCGCGCGCCTCCTGCACGCACAGAGCCGCCGGTCGGCCGGCCCCTGCATCGCCATCAATTGCGGCGCCGTGAGTCGCGAGTTACTGGAGAGTGAATTATTCGGTTACGAGAAGGGCGCCTTTACGGGCGCCACGACGGCGAAACCAGGCCTCATCGCCGCAGCCGAAGGCGGGTCGCTGTTCCTGGATGAAGTGGGAGAAATGCCGGGCCCCATGCAGGTCAGTCTGCTGCGCTTTCTCGACCGGAACGAGTACCGTCCCGTGGGAAGCACGCGGACGCATCGGGCCGATGTCCGCATCATCTGCGCGACAAACCGGGACCTGCAGGAACTGGTCTTCCAGGGCAGGTTTCGCGATGACCTGCTGTATCGCATCAATACGGTCACCCTGCACGTGCCACCGCTCCGGGAACGACCGGAGGATATTCCCGCACTGGTCGGCCATATTCTGCACAACCTTCGCCTCCCCGGAACGTCGGCCAGAACCGCGACGCCTGAAGGCCTGGCCCACCTGACCTCATACCGATGGCCAGGCAATGTGCGCGAACTGCGCAATGTCATCGAGCGCCTCGTGCTGATGAGCCCACATACCGGCCCCATCACTCGCGAAGAGATTGTGCAGGTACTTCCCCGCTCATCTTCTGTTGTCGCTTCGGAAGATTACACACAATTGCCGCTCGAGGAGATCGAACGTCTGCACATTGAGCGCGTCCTCCAAGCCTGCGGCGGGAACAAGACCAAGGCGGCTCACACACTGCAGATCGATTACAAGACCTTGTTGACCAAGCTGAAGAAATACGATTCCGGTCACTGAGCGTCGAACGATCGGGCAGCGCGGTCACTGCATCGAAGGAGCGCGAGGCGGCCGAACACTGTTCGCGACGGCTCGATCCGTGCCGTCACTGCATTCAAAGGAGCACTGAATATGACAGGGCCTGGATCATCGGGCGAACGGCAGGCACAGGCACGATTCGGGACATCCGATCGCGCAACGGCGTTTTATGAACATCACGTCCTGGCGTTTCTCAATCAACCGATGCGGGAATTCATCGCCCGCATGGAGATGATGTATATCGCGACCGCGGACGCGCGGGGCCATTGCGATTGTTCCTTCCGTGCCGGCGCGCCGGGCTTTGTGCAGGTGTTGGATGACAAGACGTTGGCCTATCCGGAATACAGGGGAAATGGGGTGCTGGCCAGCGTGGGGAATATCCTGGACAATCCTCACATCGGCATGATCTTTCTGGACTACTACCAGACGACCGTCGGGCTCCACGTGAACGGAACCGCGCGCGTCACCGATGCACAAGACATCGAGGCTCTACCCAACATCACGCCTGCAATGAGAGACGCCGCTCACAACAGGGGCGGCCGACAGCCGAAGGCATGGATTGTCGTCGGGGTGGAAGAGGCGTACATCCACTGCTCCAAACATGTGCCCCTTCTCGCGAGACGCGACAAACAGATCGTCTGGGGCACCGACGACGAACGGCTCAAGGGCGGGAACTTCTTCAAGGTCACGCCCTAACCCTGCTCCCGCTCATTGAGGGCCGCCTGGTAGACGGCGACCGTCATTTTTTCTGCTGGGCGCGGGCCATGGCCAAGGCAAAGGCGCTGGTCGGTTGAGGCTCACGGGAAGCAGGCCGCGAGGCATCCCCAGGACGGCGATCCCCTGTCTGGCGCGCCGCTCCTGCACGCATGGCAGGTTGTCCGGCAACCTCAGCCCCATCATCCATGCGCATGGTCAGCGAAATACGCTGTCGGGCCACATCGACGGACAACACCTTCACTTTGACGATCTGCCCCGGCTTCACGACTTCATGCGGATCCTTCACGAACTTATTGGCCAACGCCGACACATGCACGAGGCCGTCCTGGTGCACGCCGATATCGACGAAGGCTCCGAACGCCGCAACATTGGTCACCACGCCTTCGAGCACCATTCCAGGCTGCAAGTCGGCCAACGACTCCACGCCTTCGCGGAAGGTCGCTGTCTTGAATTCCGGACGAGGGTCGCGGCCTGGCTTTTCCAATTCCGCAAGAATATCCCGCACCGTGGGTAAGCCGAATGTCTCGTTGGTAAAGTCCGCCGGTGAGAGCTCTTTCAACACAGCCGGTTTCCCCATGACTTCGGCCATTCCTTTATTCAAATGTGCCAGCATACGCTCGACCACCGGATAGGCTTCCGGATGGACGGCGGAACGGTCCAATGGATTGTCGCCGTTATTGACACGCAAGAATCCGGCGGCCTGCTCGAAGGTCTTCTCGCCCAAGCGCGGAACCTTACGAATCATCATGCGATTGGGGAACGGGCCATGCGCATCTCGATACTCCACGATGTTTTGCGCCAGCACTCGATTCAATCCGGACACTCGTGCCAGGAGCGGCGCCGACGCGGTGTTCACATCCACCCCGACCGCATTCACACAATCTTCGACGGTCGCGTCAAGCGATCGCGCCAGCGCCCGCTGGTTCACGTCATGTTGATACTGTCCTACCCCGATGGATTTAGGGTCGATCTTGACCAACTCGGCCAGCGGATCCTGCAATCGGCGCGCAATCGACACAGCACCGCGCAAACTGACATCCAGGGTCGGAAACTCCGCGGCCGCGAATGCCGAGGCTGAGTAAACAGAAGCTCCCGCTTCGCTCACGACGATTTTTGCCACTTTCTGTTCAGGCTTCCGTTCGGCCACCAATTTGATGACTTCCACGGCCAGCTTGTCCGTCTCACGACTCGCTGTGCCATTACCGATCGACATCAATTCCACTCCATGCCGGATGACCAGGTCTACGAGGGTGGCAAGCGCTCCCTGCCAGTCATTGCGAGGTTGGTGCGGATAGATCGTGGTGGTCTCGAGGAGTTTGCCTGTGGCGTCTACCACGGCCACTTTGCAGCCGGTGCGAATACCCGGGTCGAGGCCCAGCACCGCTTTCGGACCGGCCGGTGCGGCAAGCAGAAGTTCATGAAGATTGCGACCGAAAATCTTGATCGCCTCCGCTTCGGCCGCCTCGCGCACCTGCAGCAGCAACTCGGTGCTCAGATGCAGATGCACCTTCACTCGCCAGGCCCAGTAACAGACATCGTTGAGCCATTTGTCGGCGCGCCGTCCGCGGTTTTCAATACCGAAGTGAGCGGCAATGAGCGCGGCGCAGGGATGCGGCACCTGAGCATCAAGCGTCTCCCCCAGACCAAGGTCCAATTTCAGCACACCTAGCGTACGGCCACGGAACATCGCCAGGGCGCGATGCGAGGGAATCGTGCGAATCGTTTCCGAATAAGCATAATAGTCGCGAAACTTCTCTTCTTCCGCCGTTTCTTTCCCGGGGAGGACCGTTGACGTGACGATTCCTTCGTTCCACAATTTGGCGCGCAGTGCGGCGAGCAAATCGGCAGTTTCGGCAAAACGCTCGACCAGGATATCGCGGGCACCTTCTAAGGCCGCCTTTGCATCGGGTACATTGACGGCCTCGACACCTTCCGCCGCGGCCACCACCCTCACATATTTGACGGCCTCCTGTTCGGGGTCGAGTGTCGGATCGGCCAACAGCGCGTCGGCCAGCGGCTCCAGTCCAGCCTCGCGCGCAATCTGCGCCTTGGTGCGGCGTTTAGGCTTGAACGGCAGATAAATATCCTCCACCGCCTGTTTCGTCGCTGCCTGTTCGATTGCGCGACGCAGTTCATCCGTCAGTTTGCCCTGTTCCTCGATCGAGGCCAGAATCGTCTGCCGCCGCTCTTCCAGCTCACGCAGATACAGAAGCCGTTCTTCCAATGTACGCAGATGCGTGTCGTCCAGAT
Source organism: Nitrospira sp. (assembly GCA_016788885.1). Classification (NCBI taxonomy): domain Bacteria; kingdom Pseudomonadati; phylum Nitrospirota; class Nitrospiria; order Nitrospirales; family Nitrospiraceae; genus Nitrospira; species Nitrospira sp. The sequence goes on from JAEURX010000036.1 coordinate 116,165, forward strand.
TATTGGTGGCCTCCTTGCGATACCGCGCAATGAAGGGCACCGTCGCTCCGCCGTCGAGCAGCGTCACCGCGGCCGATACTTGCGGTGAGGTGACGCCGATTTCTTGTGCGAGCAGATTGACGATACGTTGCTGGGCTTCGGCTGAAATGGTCGGCGTCGTGGAGGCAGTCATGGGCGTCTAACAGGCTTTCCGAAAGCGAGGCGTGGCCGGATGACATCCAACCGGTCGCAGAGGCTTTCTTGTCAGATGAAGTGGACGACTTCGGGCGGCGCGATGGCGATACCCTTTGCGTTGAACCGTCGGAACTTAGCAGAAGATTCGAAGAACTTCCAGGCTTGATCACGCCCCCTGCCGGTCGCTAGAGACCATCCGTGATCCTATCGACGCGCTGAGCGCGCCGACATTCTCCTTTGAACATGCTATAGTCGCCCTCGCCACCGGACAGCCACCTTACAGACCGATCCTCGGCACCGGGTGGCTCATGCATGCCGAAACACCTGGACAATCCTCCGGCTTCCGCATCCCTTACCGTAGCCGCCATGGGGGTAGTCTACGGGGACATCGGCACCAGTCCTCTGTATGCTCTGCGCGAGTGTTTTCATGAATCACACGGCCTATCGGTCACGCCTGACAACGTGCTGGGTATCCTCTCCTTGATCGTCTGGTCGCTCGTGCTCGTCGTCACGATGAAGTATCTTCTGTTCGTGATGAAGGCCGACAATGACGGCGAAGGCGGCATGCTGGCACTCATGGCGCTCAGCCAGCGATCTCATCCAGTGAACCTCCGCAAAGGGCTGAGCCTGGTCGTCTCGCTGGGGTTAGTGGGCGTCGCCTTTCTGTACAGCGATGGCATCATCACACCGGCTATTTCCGTCCTCAGCGCCGTAGAGGGGCTCACACTGGCGACCGATGTGTTAACGCCATACGTCTTACCCGTCACGGTCGGACTGGTCGCGCTGCTCTTCACCATCCAACGCCATGGCTCCGGGAAATTGGGGAGTATTTTCGGTCCCATCATGCTGGTCTGGTTCGTCGCGCTGGCCCTACTGGGTCTGCACAGTGTAATCCAAACTCCCGCGGTGTTGCTCGCAGTCAATCCCCTGTATGCCGCCGGATTTCTGAATCACCATGCAGGCATCGGCTTCTTAGTACTGGGCAGTGTGTTTCTGGTTCTCACAGGGGCTGAGGCGCTCTACGCGGACATGGGCCATTTCGGACGTCGCCCGATACAAGTCGGCTGGTTCGCCGTGGCCCTGCCGGCTCTGCTGCTGCAGTACTTCGGCCAGGGCGCGCTCCTGATGCGGAACCCGGCGGCTCTCGCCAACCCCTTTTATCATCTGGCTCCGGAGTGGATGCTCTATCCGTTGATAGCGCTGGCGACCTTGGCCACCATCATCGCGTCTCAAGCCATGTTGTCCGGCGCCTTTTCATTAACCCTACAAGCGGTGCAACTCGGTTATCTTCCGCCGCTCCGGATTACGCACACCTCCGCGGAGCAGCATGGGCAAATCTATTTCGCCCTCCTGAACTGCCTGATGTTTGTCGGCACGGTCGGGCTGATTCTTTCCTTCGGCTCCTCCACCAACCTGGCTGCGGCCTATGGCATTGCAGTCTCAGGCTCTATGATCATTACAACCTTGCTCATGTACCGCGTGACCCGGCATCACTTGGGGTGGAGCGCGCCGCCGGCGGTCATGGCCGTGGGGGTATTCCTCTTCATCGACCTCGCGTTTTTTCTCGCGAACGCTCAAAAGATCCCGCATGGCGGATGGTTTCCATTGCTGCTCGGCGCGGCGATTTTCACCGTGATGAGCACCTGGGCACGAGGTCGTGCCATCGTCGCCGAACACCTCCGTGTGCAGTTTCCTCCGCTGCGCCAATTTGTCAGCGATGTTCTATCAAAGGTGGAATGCCGGACCGCAGGTCGCGCCGTGTTTCTCTCACAACAACCGGACATCACCCCGCCGGCCCTGCTACAGAATGTCCGGCACAACAAGACATTGCACGAGTACGTGTATGTGCTCACTGTGCGCACCGAACATGTCCCGTTTGTTCCGGCAGGGGCGCCGCTGGAGATCACGCCAATCCAAGAACAGCTATTTCAAGTGGTCGCCCGATGCGGCTTCATGGAAACGCCTGACATTCCGCGCGTCCTGACGCAGCTTGCCACGCATGGCCATGCGCTGCCGGTACAAGACACCACGTTCTTCCTCAGCCGGATTACGTTTTTAGCGACCCCGAAGCCGGGCATGGCGATCTGGCGGGAGCAACTGTTTGTGGTGCTGTCGCGCAATACCCAGCGCGCCAGTTCGTACTTCCATCTGCCGTCCGAACAGGTAGTTGAAATCGGGCTGGTGCTCGAGATTTGATCGCATCATTGAATGGAAAGTTCCGGCCGCTGGCAGTGAGTTGAAAAAGGGTTGCTGTATCACTTTAGATAACAGCGCTCAGCTCTTCAGATACGACATTTCGTTTTGCGCCTCTTTCTCAAAAATGCAGGTATTTCACATCCTCGCACAAAATAACTAAAGACCGCTCACTTCGTTTCCGGTATAGCATTTGCTGCTGATTATTTGATCCAGAGCCTCGGCTGCGCATTATGATTCGCGCTTTTTGACTCAGGTACGGTGGGCTCGAAGTATACCGCATCGGGCACACCTCACAATGTTCAGAGCATGGGAAACGGAGTATGATGCGCCTCAAGCATCTCCATGGTAAGCAGGGTTTCGTACGCGACACTTAAATGGGCCAGGTCTTGCGATCTCCATCGGAGACTTGCATGAAACCACACGCCTTTGTCGCCATGCCGTTCGGCGTGAAAACAGACCGTGAAGGAAACGAGATCGATTTCAACCGGGTCTATGCAGAGCTGATCAAACCTGCTCTGGAAGCAGCTGACCTCGAACCCTTCCGGGCCGACCAGGAAATACGTGCCGGCGACATTCGCACCGACATGTTCCAAGAGCTCCTAATCGCCGACCTCGTGGTGGCCGACCTCACGTTGGACAATCCCAATGTCTGGTATGAATTAGGCGTGCGTCATGCCCTACGAGCCCGCTGCGTTGTCCTGATCTGCGGTGGGCGAGTGACGACTGCGTTCGATCTCTACACGGATCGCAAACTCCGCTACAGCATTAAGAACCAAGGACCAGATCCCGCGACAGTGGAACAGGACCAAAAAAACCTAACCACTATCATCAGGGCCACGAGGGAATCGTGGCATGGCCGCAAGATAAGCCCCGTCTATCAACTCATGCCAAATCTCCAGGAGCCGGACTGGAAGTCGCTCCGCATCGGTAACGTGCAGGAATTCTGGCAACAACATGAGGCATGGGAAGACCGCATCACGCTGGCGAGAAAAGCCGGACAGATCGGTGACGTGTTGGTCCTGGCGGATGAGGCGCCGATCGCGGCGTTTCGCGCCGAAGCGTGGATCAAAGCTGGAGAAACGTTGCGTAAAGCCGAACGATTCGGCTTTGCGTTGGAACAGCTCGAACGAGGCTTGGCGGTCGAACCGCACCATCCTACAGGTTTGCGCGAGTTGGGTATCTGCCTGCAACGCCTGGCTGTGGCCGGTCGGTCTGGCCATTCATCGGACCGTGCGCGCGCACACTACCAAAAAACCTTGGAGCTCTATCCGCGAGACCCCGAAACCTGGGCCTTGCTCGGTCGAGTCGATAAGGATGCCTGGATCGCCGCCTGGCGTCGCCCCGGCAGCAGCCCGAAGCAGATGCAAGAAGAAGCGGCCTACGAAGATGCCCTCCTGCGTGGCGCCATCGACAGCTATGCGACCGCCTATCGCAGTAACCCCGGTCATTACTATTCAGGCATCAACGCGCTGACCTTGATGCACCTCTATCGCCACCTTACTATCAACGATCCGCGCTACGACGGTGAAATGGATACCATGGCCGGGGCTGTCCGATTTGCCGCTGAGTCCGAGCTGAACGAAGAACAGCGCTTCTGGTCCCACATGACCTTGGGCGATCTGGAGGTGCTGGTCGGTACGCCGGAGTCGGCACAAGCCGCCTATAAGGAAGCCATTGCGAAAAATGATAGAGATTGGTTTGCGCTCAATTCCAGTCGCCTCCAGCTGCAACTGCTCAAAGACCTGGGCTTCCGTCCGGAAAACGTCGATGCCGCCATCGCCACCTTCGACCGCGCATTGCAAAAGCTCAGACGGCCTGAAGACCATTGGCAGCCAGGCCAGGTGTTGCTGTTCAGCGGTCACATGATCGACGCGCCAGATCGCCCTAACAAGCGTTTTCCAGCGGAGAAAGAGTCGGTCGCGGCCACGAAAATCGCCGAAGCATTAGATCAACTGGGCGCCGGACCTGAAGACCTCGCCTTGGCCCAAGGCGCCAGCGGCGGGGACTTGTTATTTCTGGAGGCCTGTCGACAACGAAACGTGCGGGTGCAACTCTTGCTGCCGCTCCCGGAGCCGGAATTCATCCAGCGCTCGATCCTGCCTTCTGTCGATGGCGCAAAATGGCGGGATCGATTTTATTCACTCAAGGCCAACCTTGAAAACGAGCCTCGCATCATGCCGGACGAACTCGGGCCTCTACCCGACGGCGTGAATCCGTTCGAACGCTGCAATCTGTGGCTGCTCTACACCGCCCTGTCCTATGGGATCAACAAGGTGCGATTCATCTGCCTGTGGGACGGCGGAGGCGGCGACGGACCTGGGGGCACCGCGCACATGTATGAAGAAGTGAAGCGGAGGACGGGACAGGTGACGTGGATCGATAGCAGGACGCTCTAGGATGCACTACCGGAGCGGTGAATTCAGCAGAGCCTATTCTGAAACCAAAGCCTCAAATCGCAGCAGCGAAGAGGCAGTTCGGTCACGATAGTGAACGCACTAAGACGATGAAACCTTTCCGCTAACAAGTCCGACACTGTGCTCGGGCTTGTCGATTTTGGCGGATGCGTGAGAGCGGCACCCGACGCCCTCATGGATGCGGAAAATAAATAGAGGACGAGCAGGGGTTATTCATTCTTGCAAGCGCGAGGAGGCAAAATGAATGAGCAATTGCTGGCAGGCCTGCAGCCTACCGGCCCCAAAAAAATCCTTGCCTGCGACGGCGGGGGAATCCTCGGACTAATGACGGTGGAAATTCTTGCCAAGCTGGAGGGAGACCTTCGCGCGAAACTCGCCAAACCAGATCTCGTCTTGGCTGACTGGTTCGACTTCGTCTGCGGGACCAGCACCGGCGCCATCATCGCCGCCAGCATTTCGGCCGGCATGTCCATGGAACAAATCCGTGCGTTTTACGTCGACAGCGGTGAGCAGATGTTCGACAAGGCATTCGTCTTAAAGCGGCTTCGTTATAGCTACAACGATGAGCCGTTGGCTGCAAAACTGCGCGCAGAACTCAACCGGGCGCTGGGGTATCCCGACGGCGCGCCCCCTGCCACGCTCGGCGATGCGGGCTTGCGAACTCTGCTCATGATGGTATTACGCAACCACAGCACCGATTCGCCCTGGCCGATCTGGAACCATCCTGAGGCCAAGTACAACCAGCGCGATCGGAAGGACTGCAATCTCAACTTGCCGCTCTGGCAGTTGGTGCGCGCCAGCACCGCAGCCCCCACATTCTTCCCGCCTGAGGTTGTCACGTTCGCCCCAGGCACGCCAAGCGAATACCAGTTCGTCTTCGTCGACGGCGGCGTGACCACGTACAACAACCCGGCATTCTTGGCTTTCCAGATGGCGACGGCAGCCCCATACCGACTCAATTGGCCCACGGGAACGGACAAGCTCTTAATAGTTTCCGTCGGAACCGGCTGTGCCGCCAACGCGCGCCTCAATCTGCAAGCAGATGACCTCTGGCTAGGTGATCACGTGAAGAATGTCCCGCGTGCCCTCATGAATGCGGCCTGCGCCGGCTGGGACATGGCCTGCCGCATGTTGGGTGATTGCCGTTTTGGCGCGCCGCTCGATCGCGAAATTGGAGACATGGTGCTAGCTCCCGGCACGACCCCTTTAAATTGGACCGGTGCGAAACAATTCACTTATGTTCGGTATGATCCGGACGTGAGCCCAACAGGCTTGAAAACCCTAGGGGTGGTGAATATTCAGGCCGAGGCCGTGCAGGCCATGGATTCGGTTGAACACATCCGAGACATCCAGCGTGTTGGGGCCACGTACGCCAAGCAGAGCGTGAGCACAGACCATCTGCATCCCTTCTTAGTCTGAGAAGTCTAATCGTGGAGCAATACAGACATGGAACCCGTCAATTTATTCTACAGCTATGCCCACGAGGATGAATCACTGCGAGACGAACTGGCCGGCCATCTGAAGATCATGGAACGGCGCAACGTCATTCGCTCGTGGCATGACCGACGTATTGTCCCGGGACAGAAGTGGGATACAGAGATCGATACCCAGCTAGAGAGTGCAGAGCTTGTGTTACTCCTGATCAGCGCAGACTTCATTAACTCCGACTACATCTGGGGATATGAACTTGAGGTAGCCTTGAAGCGCCACCAAGACGGACAAGCGAGCGTGGTGCCAGTTATGCTCCGCTCAGTGGATATCACCGACGCACCTTTCGCGGCCTTGCAAGGCTTGCCGTCAGACCTGCGACCCGTGACGTCTTGGCCCAATCGAGATGAAGCGTGGACGGATGTCGCCAAAGGTATCCGGAATACCGTAGGAAAGATTCAGGCTGGATCGATTCATGTTGCCCTATCGACTCCCATTCAGAAGACATCTGTGGGAGACATAACAGGCAGGTCGACCGGCCTTATCACAAAAGCAGGCTCGCAGAGTCTCTCGGAACGCGGTTCCGACCCAATCGTGGATCGAATCATCACAGGATTCTCAGATCGGATTACAGAGGCGGCTATAGCTCGTGGGGCTCACGATATTGATTCTGGCAAGGCCAAACAAAATGCGCTCTCATTAATCAATGCTACAAATCAAAAGCGTATCCTCTGGGTCGATGACCGTCCCGACAACAATCGATTTGAAACCGCCGCTTTGGCCAAACTCCAAATCGAGGTCGTAGCTGTAACCAGCACAAAGGGTGCGCTCGCACGCCTGGACAAAGACCCAGAACCGTTCGACTTGGTGCTGTCAGACTGGCAACGACCGGAGCTTCATCTTGATACGGTAAGCGCAGGGATTCATCTACTTCGTCAATTACGAAAACGCCACCTCACTGTACCGGTCGTGTTCTATCACGGAAGTTTCGATGAACGGGAACGAGTATTGCGGCGGCAGCAAGCCGTGCATGAAGGCGCATTCGGCGAAGCCGTCATGCCGGATGAATTGTTCAGCTTGATCGCCGCCGCACTTGGAGTGGAGTGACCTGCACCACATTTCTTAGACACCGTGCCCGAATTCCACCTGCCGCCAGGCTTCGTAAAGCACCACCGCCACCGAATTAGACAAGTTCAAGCTACGGCTACCGGACACCATCGGCACGCGAATACGTTGCTGATCGCAGACGCTCCCGAGAATCTCGGCCGGCAGGCCACGGCTTTCCGGACCGAACACAAACACATCCCCCTCAGCGTAGCGCACGAGATCGTATCGCTGCCTGCCCTTGGTGGAGACGGCGAACAGCCTCCGGTCAGCGAAGCGTTCGAGACAGATCTCCCAGGTTTCATGCACCGTGAGCGTGGCGAATTCGTGGTAGTCGAGCCCCGCCCGCAAGAGTTGCTTGTCTTCCAGCGTAAAGCCCAGCGGCTTCACGAGATGCAATCGAGCCCCGGTATTGGCACAGAGCCTGATGATGTTGCCGGTGTTCGGAGGAATTTCCGGTTGGTACAAGATGACATCAAACATGATGGCAGGAGGATCGATTGAGGTGCGATCAGCAGAAGCGACTGGAAGGGGTAGCCGACCGGTCGCCCAGACGAACCACCCTTCCAGCCATTCGGTGATCAGGAACGGAAGGCCTGCACATCACCCGATTTGCGCAGCATCTTATTCACTTCATCGAGATGCAGTTCCTCACCCACGATCATCTCTCGAGCAAACTCTTCCAATAAGACGGACTTGCCCTCCGCCAGCTTCAGCAGTTCGTAATAGGAGGCCACGGCCGCTTTCTCATGCTCCAGGCTCTCTCGCAGAATATCGCCGACATCGTGTTGTTCCGTTTCCAGCAATGTCCCGATTTTCAGCGAAGGATGTCCGCCCAGCAACGTCACCAGTTCCCCGGCTTTGTGCGCATGGGCCAGGCTCTCATCCGCATTGCCCTTCAGCCACGACACGATCGGAATCCGGTTGTACCCATAGATCATGAGCGCATAGTGCGTGTACCGCACGACCCCGGCCAACTCCAGCTCCATGATCCGGTTGAGAATTGCTACGGCGCGCTGCGTGTCTTGTTCGTTCATCATCGGTCTCCAAATCAGACAAACATTCCTGCCTCAGAACATGGTCTTCACACCGGGCTATACGTTGAAACGGAAGTGCATCACATCGCCGTCCCGGACGACGTATTCCTTCCCTTCCAACCGCATCTTGCCTTTTTCCTTCGCCCCCGTCTCGCCCTTGCAGGCGATATAGTCGTCATACCCGATCACTTCCGCGCGAATAAACCCCTTTTCAAAATCACCATGAATCACACCGGCAGCCTGTGGCGCGGTGTCGCCGATATGAATGGTCCAGGCGCGCACTTCTTTCACGCCTGCCGTAAAGTACGTTTGAAGCCCGAGCAGTTGATAGGCCGCGCGGATCAGGCGATTCAACCCCGGCTCCTTCATCCCGATGTCGGCCAGGAACTCCTGTTTTTCTTCGTCTGACAACACCGCGATTTCAGATTCCAGGGCCGCGCAAATCGCTACCACCGGCGCCCCTTCTCGTGCGGCAAATTCTTCCACGCGGGTCAGCAGCGGATTGTTGGTGAAGCCCTTTTCCGACACATTGGCCACGTACATCACCGGTTTCATCGTCAGCAGGCAGAGCGGCTTCAACAAGGCCCGCTGCGCCGGATCCAGCTTCATCGTCCGCGCCGGTTTGCCCTCATTCAGACAAGCCGCCACCTGTATGAGTAGATCGCCAAGCTTTGCCGCATCTTTGTCTCCCGAGCGGACAAGTTTCACATTCCGCTCTTGCGCCTTTTCGACTGTGGTGAGGTCGGCCAGCGCGAGCTCCGTCACGATGGTCGCAATATCGGAAATCGGATCGACCTTGCCGGCCACATGCACGACATTGTCGTCTTCGAAACAGCGGACCACGTTCACGATCCCGTCGGTTTCACGAATGTTCGCAAGAAACTGGTTGCCCAGCCCTTCCCCTTTCGAGGCTCCGGCCACCAACCCGGCGATATCCACGAACTCGGTCGTGGCGTACTGCATCCGTTGCGGCTTGACGATATCGGCCAGCGCCTGCATCCGCCCATCCGGCACTTCGACGATGCCGATATTCGGCTCGATCGTGCAGAACGGATAATTTTCGGCTGCAATCCCCGATTTGGTCAGCGCATTAAAGAGGGTGGACTTGCCCACATTCGGCAGCCCGACGATTCCACATTTCACACTCATGACGATCCCTTCCTGATCATGGCTCTGTTGATTCGGTCCGCCGTCCCTACGCCCTCTGATGGAGATGAATGCGTGAACCGAAGAGGCGCATTCTACGTGTTCAAGGCTGGCGCGGTCCACTCCCATTCGCTCCAGTGGAAGCGGCCAGGCCGCCGCCTGACATTCGAGGTCTCAGTTGTCTTCGTGGAAATGAGGGGAAGCTGAAGGAGAATATCGCCATGCCGGAACGTGACGTAGAGATCACGGGCATGGTGTTGCTGAACATGCAGCCGGCTGAGGCCGGAGCTTACGTGAACAGTGTCTTGCTTAGCCCTTTCCCTCCGAGGCGCCAACCGGGGCCGGCATGGGCGGCACGACCGCATCGGGGTTGCGGAAGAGCGCTCCCGATGCCTGGATGATCCAACTGACCAGGTCGGAGTCGTTCTGTTGCACATGCGTCCCGGTGGTGGCCATCAAGCCATAGACATGGCGGGACAAGGCATACCGGCTAAAATTGCGCGTGGTGACCTCCCGTTTCCAGGTCGCGCCGATCACGCGAAATCCTTCTCCTTGCATCACGGCTATCGAAGGGAACTGTACCGCTTCTTCGCCATAGTGCCATTCACACATCACAATATCGCGCGGCAGTTGCTGACGAAGCGGCTTGCCGTACCCGTCGGCCACGCCGTGAAGATACCGGGGCGGGATTCCCGGAAACTCGGTCGGACTCAGGAGCATGTCGGCCCACATCCACGTCGCGACTCCTTTGGCCGTCAGATAGGCATGCAGCCGCCGTACATCCTGCACGAATAATTCTGCGGGAATCATGACCTCCCCCAACTTCAGCCACTTTGACACTTGCCCCACCGTCCATCCGAACGCCTCATCATGCCCGATATGAATCGCCTTGGGATGCAGCGCCTCGATCACCTCGTCGAGGAACGCAAACACCACGGTATAGGTCGCGTCCTTCCGGGGATCGTACGACACGGTATTGAACATCAGATGCGGCTGCCGTTTTTGAAAGAACTGCTCCTGATGTGTGAGCAGTTTGACCTCGGGAATGACCTCCAACCCGTGCGCACGCGCATAGGCGACCCACGAAAGAAACTCCGCTTTGCTCCATGCCCCCTTCGCCGGCTTCCAGGGCGCCCGTTCAAACTGAACACCATCCGTCAACAGCACTTGAATTGCCGTGAATCCCGCGGCCTGTGCCTCATTCACCAATCCGCGGGCGCGTTCCAGCGGCACAGCCCCGGCCAAGACGACATGCATGATCCGCATCGTTTCTTCACCGGCTCCTGACGAGGACTCTGCCGCCGCATATCCCGATCCGACACCGGCCCAGAGGGCCACCAACACACATACGAGCCCGCCAACTCGGCTCATGTTTCCCTCCTCATCGAAACGGGGCATCCAGCCACGCCTAGGACGTTACCAGACCGCCAGACGAGCAGAGCGCAGCTCAAAACCCGCGCCTCGGCTCGACCGCAGAAACAACGCAAGACTACGTAGGATAAGCGAGCAGGTCGGCAAAATACACGGAGACGTAGGTGAGGTCAAGGTGAGAGATGTGCCAAATGCGAGAATAGGACCATTTACGAGCATTTGTAGAACGACGTATGACACCGCAATGGAACCCGACTACAGAAAAGGCCGAATCTGCCCCTGGAGATGCCGGACCTGACCGATCGTCGACGATCGATGACGTCTGATTGTTCAAGGCACGGCATCAGGGAAATGAGAGGAGAGGGAGAAGGGAAAGAGACGTACGACCAAACAATGAACCTCATCTGCGCTACTCATCGGCCAGGATTCGATACTCCACCACACGCCCTTCGGGGCCAAACCGCACAGCCAGCGCTTCCTCCTCCATTCGAAAGGCTCCGCGCTGGGGCCCCAAATAGTAGACCGCATTCCACCCGTTCGAAACAGAGTCCCTGTCGCCTGGCCCGAGCAATTCCACCACACGCTCCTGCGGCAAACCGACCAACGTCACCCGCGCGAGCAAGTCGTCAACCATGCACAGTCGATCCGGCCACAGTGGATCATCTGCCTGATTGGCTTTCCACAACGCGGAATCGAATCCGCGCCGATGCCAATGATCTTCCAAGGTCGGCAGGAGGAACACACTAGCCAGGGCCAGAAGATACGGTGCCACGATACCGGAACCGAACGCCGTCGCTCTGTAGGCAGGACCTCGCCAGTGCCTGAGCAGCACCATCAGTGCCATCGATAGCCAGGGGAGCAGAGATGCGACCGTCATCCCGGCTACAAGCCACTGCGGTCGCGTGTCATAGATAAGCCCAAGCCCCAGCCAGTCGTTGACAATGATGAACCAGGAAGAGAGCAATCCGAAACAGACGGCAGAGAGGGTGGCACCGGCGAGAAACCACGGCAGACCGGACTTCAATCGGGACAATGATGGCATGATCGAGGAGTGCAGGCCTGAGATCAGGGACGAGATCACTTGCCTGCTCAGTGTACCGGCATCGCGGCCCACGCCAAAGCCTTTTCCTCTTCCATGACCGGACCCGTGACACGCCTCTGCGACTGGGGACTGTTCCCTACGTAGCATCCCCACACACTCGACGTGCGAATGAGCAATTCGCTTGGGATGCACGCCCCTTCGCCCTACACTGACCCTAGGCACGTACCGTTTTTCGCGAAGGAGACCTTATGTACACACGACACATCGCGACGACGCACCGCAACGACGCATCGCACTCGGCACTCAGGCTCTGCCTGTTCTTGCTGGCAGGATTCATCGACACGTCACCGGCCTTTGCAGAACCGGACATGGCGCTCCTGGCCAAGATGCAGCCGGGGAGCGGCATCGAGTTGGCCATCGAGTTTCAGGGATTACAGATCGAACGGGATCAGATCAAAACAGACGGGCGCCGGTACCTCACCGCCTCACACCCGGCTACCGGTTTGAATCTCTCGATTGCGATGGGGCCGGTTCAGGGCAACGCTTCTTCTGCCGGTTGTCTCGAACAATTGCACGCCCTCCGCCAGGGCCCGGTCGTGAGCCGTGGACATGACATCGTGCTCACGACGACTCCCGCTCTCCACACGCTCGAATACACGCTGCACCGATTTCAAGGAGTTCGGTTGGACCAAAAGAGCATGTATGCCTGCATGGTCGAACAAGATGTGTACGCCAACATTCATCTTTCAAAAGTTGGGTATCGTCCTGCCGACGCCGCGCTATTTGAACGCGTGATCCGGAGCATCCATCTGCGGGCGGAGCACAGACGAAACGTGGCCGGGCCACCAGCCACCAATGACGCCGCAGCCTTTCATCGTGAGACCGTCCGCTACACGCAGGAGCACTCCGCTCAATCGATCGCCCCTTAGTGAACTCTTATCGGGATTCGCGTCCGGCTCACGCCTCACTTGGGTGCGGTGAGGGCATCCTGTGCGGTGTGGCCGCTCATGGACTTCTCCCGGATATTCTGGTGAATCTCCAGCGCGATCACCCGGGCCAACTGATCGGCAGACAGCGCACCCATCAGCTGTCCCCGTGTGTCCGGATAGGAGGGATCATCTGGCGAGGCCGCGCGATGGACATTCACCAGAACGGCGGCCGGCTGAATCCGCTGCTCTCGTGCACCCACCACCACCGCTTTATCCTCCGGGAGCACTCTGGTGCGGGTCGTCCAATCCCGCTGTTCGATTCTCACAAAGGTCACCGTCCACACGGTTCCGTTCAGCAGGCTTGTGACCGCTTTCGGCGTATGCTCCCAGAAGTACGGCTCTCTCACGATTTTCTGCAGCGCTTCCCGAATACGAATCTCATACAGCTTGGTCGTCGAATCCGGCTGCGTCGGCGAGATGGGAACCGTCCCCCCAACCTCATAGTACGGTTGACCGTCGAGGCTTTTCAGGTCGTCGATTGTTTTCAGGTAGGTCTCGAAGAGACGGTGTAGAAGCTGCGTCCGTTCTTCCGCAGAGAGATGCCCGATCTCCGCATCCGTCCGGATGGGAGCATTCCTAAGATTCCGTTCTGCCGAGAGGATTGTTGCTTTCGGCGCAGTATCGGCCTTGCTGACGACCCACTGGAACTCCCTCGCCAGCACCGGCACCAACATGTTCGGATGCTGAAGGTAGCCTTTCTCCTTGAGCGACGCCGCACTGATGAGGAGGGTGACTCGACCCGGTTCTTTCGTGCGAGCCACTAAAAACGGAAAGGCTTTTCCTTCATCATTGACCACGACTGGTTCAATGACGACCCGTTTGAGCGCCTGCTTCGTCAGGCTTTCATCGAAACGCGAATAGTCGGCCCGATGCTGAAACATGATCGTCAACGTATCGATCACAGTCTGAACGGCCGCGTCGAGATCGGCCGCATCGAGTCCAGCCTCACCCGCTGCCGGCGCTTTGCTGAGAAAGACGCGAAACGGCGCACCGGCAATCTCCCGTCCCTCGCCTATGGCGGCAGCATCCTCCGTCTCCGCGTGGGTGGAGTGACCCTGGTGATTTGCCTGCGCTTCGGTGACGAACAGCATGGAGCCAATGACCAGACCTGCGCATAGAGGGCGTACGACGGGCAAGCAGACGCCGATGAGCTGACCTGCCTGCATGCGAAAGTTGATGCGCCGGTTCACCATCAGCAATCCTCGCCTCAGCCCGCATACCCGTTCGGATTGTGGTGTTGCCAACGCCAGGCATCGGCACACATGTCTTCCAAGCCACGGGCGGCCCGCCAGCCCAATGATTTCAAGGCATACCCGGGGTCAGCATAACAGGAGGCAACGTCGCCGGGACGGCGCGGGGCAACCTTGTAGGGAACCGCTTTTCCGCTGGCTTTCTCGAAGGCCCGGACAATTTCCAAAACACTGTACCCATTCCCGGTTCCGAGGTTGACCGTTAAACATTCCCCCGGCCGGTCCAAGCGGGCCAGCGCATCCAACGCCTTGAGGTGCCCCAGCGCTAAATCCACCACGTGAATGTAATCGCGCACGCCGGTTCCATCAGGCGTGGAATAATCATTCCCCCACACATTCAAATGTTCGCGCCGGCCGACCGCCACCTGAGCCACGAACGGCAGGAGATTGTTCGGCATGCCCTGGGGATCTTCTCCGATCAGCCCGCTGGCATGCGCCCCGACGGGATTGAAGTATCGCAGAATGCCGATCCGCCACGAAGCATTGCTACGCTGCAGATCCCGCAAGATCTCTTCAACCATCAACTTCGTGCGGCCATAGGGATTGGTCGCGGAGAGGGGATGATCCTCGGTCAGCGGCAGGCGTTGCGGATCACCGTAGACCGTGGCAGAAGAACTGAAGACGAGTGTGGTGACGCCGCACTCTCCCATGGCTTCCAGAAGACGCAGGGACCCCGCCACGTTGTTGTCGTAGTAGGACAGCGGCTTCTCCACCGATTCACCCACCGCTTTCAAGCCGGCAAAATGGATAACCGACGTCGCCCCGCTCTCCCGAAGCGCCGCGACCAGCGCCGCCCGATCCCGAAGGTCGCCCCGAATCAGACGAAGGGATTTTCCCGTGATGCGTTGCACGCGCGCCAGGGCTTCAGGGTGGCTATTGGAAAAGTTGTCGAACACGGTCACTGCCGAGCCGGCATTGAGCAGTTCCACACAAGTATGCGAACCGATATACCCGGCGCCCCCCGTCACCAAGATCATGCGCATCGCCTCCACTGAGATAAGAAAGATCCGTGTCTCCAGGGCCTACGATACACCGCCTTGAAGGCTCGCACAATGGCACGCCAGGAGGAAGCGTATCGCTCATTTCAACCTAGCTGTTTCCCGTCGCACTCCGTTACACTTCGTCACGCAGGAAAACCGATGCAACCCGAACGCACCACCAACTACTACGCCATCCTGGAACTTTCGTCAGACGCGACGGAGGTCGACATCAAGCGAGCCTGGCATGAACAAATACAGGTGTGGCATCCCGACCGCTTCGTGCATTCACCTACGCTGCACAAGAAAGCTGAAGCCCGCACCCGACTGATCAATCAGGCCTACCAAACGCTCAGTGACCCGGTCGCCCGTGCCCGCTACGATACCGGCAGACACTCTCCCGCCTCTCCAACGCCGCCTCCGCGCCC
Organism: Nitrospira sp.; assembly: GCA_016788885.1. Taxonomy (NCBI): domain Bacteria; kingdom Pseudomonadati; phylum Nitrospirota; class Nitrospiria; order Nitrospirales; family Nitrospiraceae; genus Nitrospira; species Nitrospira sp. The sequence continues at coordinate 131,721 of JAEURX010000036.1, forward strand.
CGCTCCGGCAGCTCGCCCTCAACCGGCCGCGCGCCCGCGCCAGGAGCCGCGTGGACCACAAACGATGCTGAACGTCACCCGGTTCAGTCATCCCAAAATCATGATCCCCGCCATCCATCTGCTCGTGGATGTGCGCGAAACGCAACCCTATGAATTCAAGGGACTCATTCGGATCGCCGGAACACGGAAGCAAGCGTTGCCAGCCGGGGACTACGCCATTGCGGAAGCGCCCGAGATATTCTGCGTCGAACGCCGGCGCATGGAAGAACTGAATACCGTTTTCTCAAATCCGTCAGGCAATCGTCCGGAATTTCTTCGCGAACTCGAACCGCTTCTCGCGATCCCCCATCGGTTTCTCGTCATCGAAGGCGCCATCCACGCCAACCGCGGCGGCGGACGATTGGGACAGTATCACCGCAATGGCTTGATAGACTTTCTCGATTCCCTGACGGCGCGATTCGGCATTCAGATTGTCCAGGCAGAGAGCCGCGAGGAAGCCGAAGAACGGGTCGCGAATCTAGCCGCCATCCACTATGCGTACTACCTGGCCGAACAACAAGGCCTCGGTCGCTGCCTCACGGAAAACGACGTTTAGATGGCGGTTGCATGCTCCCCGTGTCCTTCGTGTCATCGCTCACCGCATTCCCCCCTTTGCTTGGTGCGCTCTGAACCTCGTGGTAGCATGACACTCCTATGGCCCTCTCCACGACCGTGCATGATCTCCGCACCTTGATCCGCTCCTCCCACCCGCTCATTGTCATCGAGACCGTGGAAGAAGACCGGGTGTTGACCCTCCTGCAATCCGTGGCGGCCCAGGAACGGATGCCGCTATTCGAGTGGTCGATTACGAGAGGGCTCACCAGGCCCGAAGAAAAACAGAGCCTCAGCAAGTTGACCGCCACGCCCCTCGCCGTCCTTCAACATCTCCATGGATTGACGGTCGAAGGCATTTTCTGGCTCAAGGATCTCGCCCCGCACTTGCAGGATGCCGCCGTCGCGCGCCAACTGCGCGAGGTGAGCCAGCATTTCAGCCGATCACGCGCAACCTGTCTCGTCACCGGTCATCCCATCGCCTTGCCGCTTGACCTCGATCAAATTGCGGTGCGGCTCGACCTCCAACTGCCGGATCGACAGGAATTACAAACCATGCTTCAGAGCGTCCTGCAATCCCTGGGAACGAGAACGTCACCCCGTCGCCCGGCATCCACCACGGTAGTGCAGAGCTTCCTCAATTCCATGGCTGCCCCGAAGGCGGCGCACATGGGTCCCTCCGACCAGGACTGCGACGCGATCCTCCGCGCCTTACAGGGATTGACCTTGCATCAGGCTCGACAGGTTATTACCCAATGTGTCGTCGAAGATGGGGTTCTCTCCGCTAGTGATGTGCAGACGATTCTCACGCGCAAGGTCCAGGCGATCAAGGATGGCGGCTTGCTGGAGTACTACCCGCTGGAAGACAACCGGTTCGAGCTCGGTGGATTCGTGAATCTGAAATCCTGGCTGGAGCGGGCGAAGGTGGGATTCACAGCCGAAGCCAAGGCGCTCAACCTGACCCCGCCGCGGGGCATCATGCTGGTGGGTGTGCCGGGATGCGGCAAATCCCTGGCAGCGAAAGCCATTGCGCGCGAATGGCAACTGCCGCTGCTCAAATTGGATGCGGGCCGGTTATTCGACAAATTTATCGGCGAGTCCGAGAAAAACTTTCGCAAGGCCATCGAGATGGCCGAATCCCTGTCCCCGATCGTGCTCTGGATCGATGAAATTGAAAAGGCGATGGCGGCGGGAGGCGGCAGCGGCGAGGCGGATGCGGGCTTGAGCCGACGCCTCTTTGGCGCGTTCCTCACCTGGCTGCAGGAAAAGAAGCACGACGTCTTCGTCGTGGCCACCGCGAACAACCTCTCGGCACTCCCGCCGGAGTTATTGCGCAAAGGACGCTTTGACGAGATTTTTTTCGTCGACCTGCCGGACACAGGCGAACGCAGGGCCATCTGGAAGATCCATCTCAGCCTTCGTAAACAGAACAACGCCGGGTTCGATCTTCAGAAAGTCGTGGACGCCAGCGAAGGATTCAGCGGCTCGGAAATCGAGCAGGCCGTGGTCGCCGCGCTCTATCGCGCCCTGCATCGCAAACAGCCGTTGACGACGGATCTGCTCCTTGAAGAAATTTCCCACACCGTACCGCTGTCGGTGACGCGGAGTGAAGATATCAACCAGCTGCGAGCCATGGCCCAAGGCCGTTTCGTCAACGTGCGCTGAGTACGTCCCACGCCTCTTCCTCCTGATCACGCTGATTCTTTTGTCGCAGTGCCTTGTCCCAGGGTGCCCTCGCAGGGACGTGGATTCATACAGTAAGATGACGTTTTGTATCTCAGCGCCCTGAAGGCCACGAATCCTTCAGCCTTCCCCTGTCTCTAATGGGAACGGGCAATGAGACGACCGGTTGTTCACACGAGAGACACGCACCATGATCATACATAGATCCCTGGGAGCTTTGTTTCCCCACCAACAAGTGAGCCGAAATGGTCAGTTGTGTGGCCGCTTAATCATGCTTCTCCTCACGCTCGTCGTGGGAATTGTATCGAGCGTATCGGCCAACGACAGCACGCTCCGCTCGGAAGGCCAGGTCGCCCAACATGCTAAAGCCGCCTGGGAACAGGGCACCATCGATCTCGCCCTCGACATTCTTAACCAAGGCCTACAAGACCATCCTCACGCGCTCACACTGCACCAACTGCGTGGCGACATGTTGGCGACTTCGCGGCACACGGAAGCCGCGCTGCAATCCTATGACACCGTTCTCGCACAGCTTCCTGCCGCCCTGAATGTTCGCTGGGCCAAATGGAGCGTACTAGTCCGGTCGGGACAGGTCGAAGAGGCTGTCACGGAACTCCAGCGAATCGCCGGGATCGATCCCCGCAATCCGCTCATTTTTTTACGGCTGGCGCGGGAACTCCGCAAGTTGGACCGACTGGAAGACGCCTTCGAGGCCTACAAGCACGCCGTCGAACTCGGACCGGACATGCTCAATTGGCGCTTGGCCTTGGCTCGAGCGCGATTCGACATTCTGGATTACGAAGGCGCGGAGCGTGACGTGCAATTCGTCCTTGAACGAGTCACGCCCGGTTCCCCGCTCGAACTCTCGGCGAAGAATCTGCTCACGGTCTTCTTCGGCTCGACGGAACGGGGCCGACGATTTGCCCCGGTCATGACGCCGGATGCGAACCCAACACAGCTCAAGGACTGGTCGATGATTCGCGCCGAAGGATACCGGCTCTTCGAGGCCGGACGATTTCAAGAAGCCGAGCCGGTGTATCGGGAGTTGCTGCGCCTCAACCCGATGGACCCATTGGCCAACCAGCATTTGAGCCTGATCCTGATGGGGCTCGGTCGATGCAAGGAAGCGCTCGCTTTCTCCCAGCCCGCCGCTGAATTCGACCCGACCGATGAAGAACATACGACGACGGCGTTTCGCATGGGCCAGTGCCTGGTGGAACTCGGCCGCTGGGAAGAGGCCTATATGCAATTCAAGACCCTCTACAATGCAACGCTCGAATTTGAAAAATCCACGAGAGAAGTGCAGCTTCCTTCCGGGACCCGTGTCCTAAACAAGACCATGCTGACACAGTGGTTAGACAAGGTTCGCCCGCACGTTCCGGAGTTTGCCAAAGAAGTCGAGGCCGAAGCCGAGGCGGCAGCGGCTGCTGCAAAACGGGAGGCTGCGGCCACGCCGGCCCCCCCGGAAGCTGAACTGGCGGCGAAAGCCATCGAACACTTGAAGCCGCAAAACACGCTGGATGCGGCGGCCTCGCTGGTCGGCCGAGACGCCGACTTCGCCTGGTTTCGGTTCGTGATCCCCGCGCAGAGGGTCATGCGCGACGACTCTCCAACCGGTGCCCACGACTATATTCCACTGGACCCGAGCATCAGTTTCCCTGACAGCCAGCAAGACATCTATCTCGTGTTTGGGCTGGTAACCGCCTCGTATGACGAGGTCCCCCTGGCCGCACGCTGTTTCAAGGAACAAGCCGAGTTGGCCGGCACCCACACAGCGATGGCGCAGGACCGTCTCATCATGTCGACGAACGATCAGTCCGGGTATTTCGTGCTCCAGCGCCCTTCCTCGGGATGGACGCCGGGCCTCTATCGATGCGGGTTGTTTGCGGGAGAAGAGACCTCGGCCTACACCCAAGTCGATGAAGTACGATTCCGCATCATCGAAACCAGCAGGCCGTCGTAGGGGGTGGTGTCGAAATGCAGGCAGGTGGCACTACCGGTGTGAGCCGGGACGCGCAACCACCCGATATCGACCCGTGAAGGTGTCGTCCGGGAGCAGTCGTGTCAAACCCCACTCGGGGTGATTGAACGCATCCGTGGCGCAGGTCATCGGCTCGATCGCCAGGGCACGCCGAGGGGCATCGGCAATCGCGTCGCCGGTGTACACGACAATCGCGGAAAAGGCACCGTCCATCACCACGTCGATCGTGGCTCCGGTTCCAGGGTGACGCAAGGACGCCGTGGCCAGACCATCCGGACTGCGTTCCAACCCAACGTAGCAATGATTGAACCGGCGCGAGCCGACACGTCGATAGTCGCGATAGTCCCAGTCTGTTCCCTGTGCATCCACCACCTTGCCGGTCGGGGCCAGCCGCTCGTTGAACTCCAGATAACCGGTCGCAGGAATTTTCGCTTCGGCCATGTCGACCAGCGGCGTCCCCACGGTGAAATAGGGATGGAATCCCACCCCGACCGGTGCAGCCGCTCGCCCCACATTCTGAACTGAAAATGCACAGCTCAGCCCCTGCGTGTCCACGCGATACCCCACCCTCACTGCAAGGGAGAAGGGGTACCCACGCGGGCCGTAGCTCGCCGCATCCAACTGCACCTCAAATGCGACCTCAGCCGAATCGATCTGCTGCACCGTCCAGGGGAGAGCTCGTACGAACCCATGGATCGCGTTCGGTCCTTCCTTGTCGTTCCGTTCGAGTTGCAGCGTGTGGCCGTCGAAACGATAGCGCCCCTCGGCCACGCGCCCCGGGAACGGGATGAGCACGTCTCCCTGCCCGCCTTTTTTCTGTGCGCCGCCGGAATAGCCCCAGAGGATATCGGTTTCACCGCCATCAGCATTCACCACAGCATACCGCCGCAATGCCGCCCCCCAGGGCGACACCCACACGCGCTGCCGCTCGAAGACGAGCTGTATTTCGGCATCAGGGCCGACAGGAGTCGCCATCACGGTCTCCTACATCCGCCCCCCGCGCCACCACTCACGGCGGGGTCGATTTCAAACATCCTTCTCCATCAGGTACTCGAATCGCTTTCGGAAATCGTCTTCGGCCATGCCGGCAGTCGTCGCGAGTCGCACCACCACACGTGGGTGACTCCAATCTTCAGGAGACAAGCGAATCATGTATCGCCTGGCGATGGCGTATGATTCGGACTCGATATCCACCATCCGCACGCGAGTGCGGCCAGTCGCCGGATCAAGAATCTCACCGAACGGAATCGGAATGAACCGGCCGTTTTGAATCGACACCATGGCCGCAGTGCCGCCATCCAGAAGAAACTGCGCCGCGCAATAGCCCAAGTCGCGCGTATATTCCATATCGAAGGAAATCGGGTCTGCACACCGCAGTTCATACCCGATATTCTTGTCGACAATGGTGGTCTTTACGCCGAACGTACGGAGTTCCTTCTCCACGGCGCGCTTCAGCACAACGCCAAAATTGACTTCGGCCAGACGCACATGCCCGTGCTGGTCACGTTCGACATCGTCCAACCCTTCTAAGTCCCGTTCATCGAGAAATTCGACGAGGCCTTCCGCAAGGACCGCCACACCGTCGGAACGGCCGGCTGCGAGCCGTTTGATGAAGGCTGCCACCAGAATATCCACCAGGGTCTTCAGCCGAATCGGCTTCCGGCGAAACTCCTCCGGGATGATCGTCAGCGTTGCCCCGGCGGCCTTACCAATGCCCAATGCCAGATGACCGGCCTTGCGCCCCATCGTCACCACAAAATACCAACGTGAGGTCGTTTCCGCATCGACCATCAAACTTTTGACCAGTTCCACGCCGATGTGCCGCGCTGTTTGAAACCCGAAGGTCGGAATCCCGTGCGGAAGATCAAGATCGTTGTCGATGGTCTTGGGCACGTGCACCACCTGCAGGCGTCCCTGCGCCCGTTGCTCCAACCTGAGGGCCGAGAACGCCGTATCGTCCCCGCCGATCGTGATCAGCTTCGTCACCCCGAGCGCATCCAGGCTGGCCAAGCAGGCATCGAGGTATTCCGGCTTTTGGGTGGGATTGGCGCGCGCCGTGCCCAGGCAGGACCCGCCACTGAAATGGATCCGGCTGATATCCTCAATAGTCAACCGCTTGATCTTGTCCCTGTTGCCCGCCATGATCCACTTAAAGCCATCCTGAATCCCGATCACCTCGCACCCGCCGAGGATACTGCGAATCGTCGCGGCGCCAATGACGCTGTTGATCCCGGGTGCCGGCCCCCCGCCGACCAGAATGGCCACCATCGGTCCTCGCTCACCTATTCCCATATTCAGTCCTGCTCCTCTTTGATACGCCTGGTTCCGTCTGAGCGGGCTTGCCGCTCCCCGTCACCTGGCACCAAGCATGTCGGACGTTCGATCCGGAACAAATCTGGTGGACCCTACACCGCACCGACAGGCGCGTCAAGAACGACTGCGCGTCGGCATACCCGGCAACTTCCACAATATCGTTCTCGGAATCTCACACTTGTGCTAGCCTGACCATGAGAGGCCTTTTCTTCACCCGACTGAGGCGCTTCATGATCGATATTCTCGTCGTGGATGACAACCTGCAATTGCGAGACACCTTGCGGACCATCTTGAACAAGCGACCGGGGTTTCAGGTCATCGGCGAAGCGGCGGACGGCATCGCCGCCTCTCAGCTGGCGCAGACCCTTCGCCCTGCCGTGGTGCTGATGGACGTGGGCATGGCACGCATGGACGGGGTCGAAGCCACGCGGCGTATTCGCGCACTGCTCCCGAACACCGTCGTGATTGGCATGTCGTGCCACACCAGTCGGGAAGTCGAAGCGGCGCTGCGGGCTGTCGGTGCGAACGCGTTCCTGCCGAAAGAGCTCGTACCGGAGAAAATCTTCGACGTGCTGGCCGAACAACTCACTCACCAGCAACCTCTACACTAAGGGGCATCACCCCACAGACCCTCCACGACGATCGCTCTTGCCGGTTACGGCGTGCTCACCGTCGCCTCCACAATGGCCCTACATAACTGTCCCCCTGCACTCTCTTTCGTGAGATAGCCGCAGGCGCCGGCCTGCTGCATGCGTTCGACCATATCGGGGGAATTGTGCATGGACAAGGCGAGAATGTGGATCTCCGGAAATTCCTCCTTGATCCGCCTGGTTGCCTGCACCCCGTCGCATCGAGGCATGTTGACGTCCATCACGACCACGCCAGGCTTCAGGGTGCGGACCAATTCGATCGCCTCCAACCCGTCACCTGCCTCGCCGACCACCTCCAGCTGCGGATGTGCATTCACGATGGTCCGAAGCCCCTGGCGCAACATCTGATGATCATCAACCAGCACCACCCGGATCTTCGGATGCCCAAGCGAAGGGACATGGCCTGATCGCTGAACTCCGACCATCCCCGGTTCGAGCGAGACCGCTTCGACAAGGGCCACGCGCGCAGCCTCCTCATCCACCGGTTCCGCAACCGCTGAATTCTGCCGTTCCAATGGCAACGTCAGAGTGGCGACCGTTCCCTCACCCGGCATCGACGTGACCTCGAAGGACCCGCCAAGGGCTTTCATCCGCTCGCGAATGCTGAACAGCCCGAACCCTGTCTCAAATCCTGTTTCAGCCGCCACAAGATCGCAACCGGCACCGCGATCAGACACCGTGATAGCCAGGGCCCCCACGGATTGCACCACCTTGATCATGGCTTCGTTTGTCCCCGCATGTTTGACGATGTTCATCAACAGTTCGCGGACAGACTGAAACAGCAACACCGATTGTTCCTCGGACAGGGGGAGACTCTCCGTCATCGTCTCCAACGACAGCACGACCGTCAATTCACGCTGCATCCGATCCGCCAGCCACCGCAACGCCATGAGCAGGCCGAACTCATTGAGGATGGGGGGACTGAGTTGGGCCACCAACGTTCGCGTATAGGCCAACGCCTGGTCCATCACTTCCTGTACTTCCGTCATGGCCTGGGCTGCCGCCGGCGTCACCTCTTCCAGTTTGGCTTGCCCCAACTTGATGCGACTCAGAACCAGCAGCTGCGCCAGATAATCATGCAGGTCCGTAGCGAGCTGCTTGCGAATGCGATGCTCGGCGAGATTGAGGTCGGTGGCCAACGCCCGCAGCCGTTCTTGCGAATCGGCCAACTCTCTGGTTCGCGCCTCGACACGCCGCTCCAGATCATCCGCAAGCCCAAGCAATTGCGCCTGCGCTTCCTTCCGGCTTTGAATATCCTGCACGATCGAGATGAAGTGCTGAGGACACCCATGAGCGTCTCGCAGCAATGAGACCGTCAACTGCACCCATATGAGCGAGCCGTCTTTCCGGATATAGCGTTTCTCCATGGAGAAGGTCTCGAATTCACCCGCCAACAAACGGCGCACTGCGGCCCAGTCCGGCTCGAGATCCTCCGGATAGGTGATGTCGGCAAACGTTCTCCCCAACAGTTCTTCCCGTGCATACCCGGTCAGCGCACAGAGGGCCTCATTGCAGCGCAGCCAACGTCCGTCCAGTCCGACATGGGCGATGCCCACCGCCGCATTGTCAAACGTGGCACGATGCTGCGCCTCGCTTTCACGCAGCGCCTGATCCGCAAGTCTTCCCGCCGTGATATCTTCCGCAAAAATAATGATCCCGCCAACACCGCCGCCCTTGTCTCGCCAGGGGCGGACTTCCCAGCGAATCCAGCGTACAGTTCCGTCTTGACGCTCAAAGCGATCTTCATCAGCACATGTGACCGAACCAGCCAATCCCTGCCGATACGCAACCCGCCACCGTTCGGGAACATCAGGAAAGACGTCATAGTGAGATCGTCCCACCACGTCCCCTTCCAAACCGTATTCCGACGACCACCGCCGGCTGACGGCCACATAGCAGAGTTGCCGGTCGAGCATCGCGATGGCCGCGGGCGCATGCTCGATAAACAGGCGCAGGCGCTCTTCACTTTCGCGTAACGCGGCTTCAGCCTGCTTCCGCTCCGTAATATCGTGGGCGACTTTCGACACCCCCACGATCTGGCCTTCATCGTTTCGAATAGCCGACACCGTGAGGGAAATATGGATGCGTGTCCCGTCCTTTCTTCGTCGCTCGGTTTCATACTGCTGGACCGCTTCGCCACGGGCGATCCGTTCGAGAATCGGCACCTCGTGATCAAGCAAATCCTCCGGCACCAACATCGTCACCGGTCGCCCAACCGCCTCCTGCTGACTATACCCATACAGCCGTTCAGCGCCCCGATTCCAGCTGGTGATGATCCCGTGGAGATCCTTGCTGACGATGGCATCCTCCGATGACTCGACAATGGCCGCTAACGTCGCCCGCGCCTGCTCCGCCCGCTTTCGCTCGGTGATATCGACGATCGCGGCGATGAAACCCGTGACGGTTCCGCGCTCATCGCATTCCGGCGCAAACGTGACTTGCAGGAGACGGTGGCCGGACGCGGCACCGAGAAACTCTTGATCGAATCGCACTTGTCGCCCAGCCAGCGCCTCTGCGATGTAGGGCGCCGCATGCCGATAGGCCTCCGCGCTCAGCACCTCGCTCGGATGCCGGCCGATCAGCTGTTCCGGAGTGTGTCCCAGCAGTTCCGCATATTGCCGGTTGACGAAGCGGTATCGGGAATCTGTGCCGCATTGTGCAATGAGTACCGGGGCATGATCCGTCACGAACTGCATCTGCCGCTGGCTGGCACGAACCCGCTGCTCTACCTTGGCGCGAGCCTCGATTTCCAACCGCAACTGTTGCTCCTCTTCCCGCATCTGCGAGGTTTCTGCTTGCGCACGAAGACGCGCCCTGGTAATGGCTTCGGATAGGGATACAATGATGAGATTGGCGGCGATAAACACGGCCACGGCCACCTGTTGTTCATGAGGCGAGCCCGGCACATCCAGAAAAAACCATGCGGACAATGCCGCCGACACGAGCGTCGCACCAGTACCGTGGCGCCAGCCACAGGCCACTGCCACGAACATAATCGCAGGATAATACGTAATAAAGGTGTAGCCAGCCCCCCATAGCGGAGTAAGCGTCATGCGCAACCCCGTCGCCATGGCGAGGACGACCGCGGTCAACAGCGTGGGATGCCATTCAGCCAGGTGGGACCACCAGGAGTGTGGGCCCTGGCGGGACTCGTCGATGACCTTCTGATCTGGCGAGGTCGGTTCGGAAGCCATGGACTCCATCGGCAAGCGATGAGACGGCTCTGTGCGAGACGGCGCTGCCGGCGTTGAACCGACACAGCGAAACCGTATCTGCTGCTAAGGTCCACAGTGTACAGGAATCGTGCGACGGACTCCACGATTTCGGGCGAATCGTCCAAGAGATGCGACATCATGCGGTCCGTGGACAAGCGGAAGAGGTGTCGAGCGGGACACAGAACAAAGAACGCGAGATCTCACCCGGGAGTTTCTGGCGTGTGTCCGGCTGATCTCCGTGACGTGCTGTCACGATGTCGTTTCTCCAACCAGTCGATCAATTCCAGCCGCAACACGCGATTGAGGCGTTGCTGTGCGTCCACCGGTACGCGCAGGAACTCCACGCCAAACTGATTTCCCCTCACCCATTTGATGGTACCGAGTTCGACCGGCAAGGCAGCGGGTTCATTGTTCAGTAACATGCTCACGCGCACTTCACTTCCACACAACGCTTCCCGATCACAGGTCACCGAACAACCTTTCAACGACAGGTTGCTCAAGAGCCCTTCGCCGACAAACGGCGCTCCTCCAAAAATGACAGGAACACGCAGCGGAAACCGGTAGTAGGTTCGGACATACCGACGTGGTGCCATCATCGCCTCCCTCTGGCGGATCCTATCGAGACCAGGCGGCTGACCGGTATCCTACCTTGGAAGGGGGAGGGAACCGGCGGATCGTCTCGCCTCGGGACCAGAGCACAAGGCAACTCGTTCATGTCCGTCTTTTTTTACCCGAGAGATCTGAGTAGGCTTCAGCCTCGTATTCACATAGAAAGGACGCGATGCCCAGATATCTGAGGCTTGTGCTAGGGATCGCCGTCGCCGCGTCGGTGCACGGCTGCGTCGGATTAGGCGCCTGGACGCTCGGAACCCGCACCGAATCCAGCGAGCAGCCGAAGATCGAACAGATCAGGGGCGCCATCAACTTACGCAAGGCGGACACGGACACAAATCTCAAGACAGCCGGGGAACTCCGAACGCGATGGGGTGAGCCTGACCAGATTGAGCAACGCGACGACGGAAAGGAAGAATGGATCTATAGCACCGGTGGCCTACGGTGGTCCGGGATGGTGCTGTATCTCGTCATTGTCCCTCTGCCCGCGATGCTTCCTGTCGGTTCACAATCCGTGTCGTTCGTCGTCCACGAAGGCCGGATCGAGCAAGCTACCCGAAGAGATTGGGCCTTCAAGGCTGGTGCCTACTGCGGATACTTCGGCATGATGTATGGGAAGCTGAGCTGCGGGACCGGGACATTTGAGGAAAGACAGGGCGGGACGGAGTAGCCTTGGACACACGGCACCTCGCCCCACCACGCCACCGGACAAGAAATATCTTCCAGGTCCTGGCGGCGGATTCTGAATGACAACAAAGACAGGGCCCCCTACCAACCAGGGCGCGTCTCACGCTACCGAGTGCCGCTCATGAGCCGGAACCGAGCGGCTCCCCTTTGTCATCCATCACCGCATCCGCATTCCAAGCTGAAATGACGAACCGCAACCGGCCACTCATTCCAGGAGCGGTGCCACTGTCAAAGGGGACCTGAATCTCAATTTTCCCGCCCTTGATCGCTTTCGGATCGATCTCCGTATCGGCAGTACTCGTTCCTTGGCCCTGCCACGCGTACGTGACTTTCCACCGCTCGCCTTGACCGGCAGGTGGAATCAACTCCAGCACAATCGAGTCTCGGAACAAATAACTGCCCTCGTAATGTTTATTGACCCATAGCTTCTTCTCGATCTCGTAATCAGGCACACGGACCCCGAGTGACACCGCATATGAGAGCGACCGCCGCTTCTTATTCACCTTCGCTCGGTTGGCCAGGAAGACCGTCGACAGGAACTGCGATCCGTTTTTCTTCGGCGCCGATGCCCATTCCTTGTGCGTCAGACAGGCGACCGAATCCTCTTCCGCCGTGCGGCGCGTGAGATACCACAACTTTCCGCGCGGTGAAGCCAGTAACTCAAACTGGTACAGGGCGCTGATGTCCTGGCCGTCCTTGGCCGCCTGCGCCACTTCCTTCGGTAAGCGAAACGCCTCGACATCCACCCAAATGTCGACACGTACGTCGCCGAACAGAAAGCGGATGAGGTTCTGATACGCTTCTTCACTATTCACGATGCCAAAGAACCCCGAGTGGGCCCGATAGGCGAAGGCCTTCGCGCAAGGAGCACTGAGGGAACCATCGGCCTTCATGCCTTTGAGCGTAGCGTTCTCAATCCGCACCAACCCATCACTGCCATGGCCGGCAAAGGTGCGCGATAAGCCAAGCGCGACCCCATAATCCATACGATTCGTACCGACCATACAAAACACCCGCTCTGACGGAAACAGTTCCTCAGGGATCCAGTCCACATCCCCGGTTTTCTTGTATTCGGATTTGAGATCAAGATACTCCGTCATTCGCTCGCGATTGAAGTTGTTCATATCGCCCTTGCTCAGCCACGAGGGTACGTTGATTCCGGCCATGTCGATGCCGTTGTGTGGAGTGGCATAGGTGAAAAACTTGTCCACATATTTTGCCGCGCCCTTCTTATCGTTTTTCGGATTTTGCAGCAGCCCCCGGCAGACGAGCCCGCCCATGGAATGCGCGACGAGGTAGCAGCGGAACGCCTCCTTCGTCACCCCGTTGTCCGCATTGGCACAGACCAGATCACGCACCCGAAGGATGAGCTCTCCCAATTTGGCTGAAAAGACCTCCATGGGGGGCGTCTCACCCAGGCCGAGCAAACGCGAAGCCTCATCATAATAGCGGTACACGATGATCGACCGGCTGGGGAGCGTATTGTCCGGATCGTCGCTCCACTCAGGATCAAGAATGTCGTAGCCGTCTTCGTAGACATCACGATACCCGAATTCCGACGCGAGCCGCACCACCGGCGATTCGAAGACGTACTTCCTGGGTTGACGATCTTTTTCCGACACCGCCCGATAGACGGTCGACCCAAGATTGAACCCGCAAAACGGATCCGCGGTGGTTTCATCAATCTCCGAAGGCGTCATCGCATACCCACGAACGTAGATGATCGGATGATACGGCGTGTTTTTATTGGGCATGATTGTCCTCACGATAAAAGTGTCAGCAGTCAACGGCACACTGGCCGACTGAGTCGCAGGGGCATCATCTCTGATCACACCATTGTGCGACCACGGAATATCCTCCGCGACATCGGGCACCCCAGATTCCCACCGGGTGAACCTCATCGCGCGACGACGGCTTCGCACCACTTGTAATCCTTTGACTACGTATGTGCAAGAGGCACACGAAATCCTACGGACAACTCAAATACCATCATTTCACATTGGTGTTCCCTCCAGATCCATCGCTTCTCATCAGGTCCCAATGTTCAGCCTCGAAGTGGCATCACGTGGCAGAGGACACGGGGAGCGTCGACTCCTTGCAGCCGTAATCTGCAGATTCGCGGGGGCTAAAGAGTGAGGCAATGATAAATAGAACTACGGGCGGTCAGAGACTAGTGGAGCATGCCTGCTATCCTCCGGATGCGGTCGCTATTCTACGGGGACATCGTGATCGACATCCGTCACATGGGATGGGTCTCCCTCCCTGTCCATCCCCTAAACCAGGCCGTGCCGCCTGCCAAGACACCCATCACCCCGCCGATACCGACGATACTGGCGATGGAGCCGAATGATTCCGCCACCCAGCCGAACGCACTCATGCCCAGCATGGAGGTGGCCGTGGCCATGGCCGTATAGACAGCCATCACCCGACCGACCATTCCGGGCGGAGCCACTTCCTGAATGATGCCCCAGGCGATGGGCGTCCACGTACCGAGACCGATTCCAATGCAGACGACGTAGGCCGACGCCATGCCAAAACTATCGGTCCACGTCAGGCCCACCACCGCCAGGCCGGCGACCGCGCAGGACGCCGCGATCGCCTGGAGCCGCCTGGCAAGATCCCAGGCGCTCAGCCGGATCAGTCCGATCGATGCGAGCAGAAACCCCACTCCCAGCCATGACCAGAGGTATCCGACCTCCACGGGGCCGAGACCCAGTAGTTGACGCCCAAAGACAGGAAACAGTGTCGTGAAGGCGCCACTGCCGAACGTGTAGACGGATGCGAGGAGGATCAGAACCAGCAAGGTTCGATGAGTCAGAAAGGCATATCGCAGGCCTTCAACGAGATGGCGGATGAATGGTCTCCAGCCCGCACTCTCATTCACCGCCTGGTTCGTCCCGCGCAGCCGGATCGGCAAGAGGCAGGCCGCGGACGCGAAATAGGTGAGCGCATTCAGGCAGAGCACATCCTGTGACCCGGAGAACGCGATACCGATTCCACTGACAGCCGGCCCGATGATGATACCCAGACTCGTCGTGCTCTGTAGGAGCGCGTTCGCCGCCGTGAACTGCGGACGAGCCACCATAAAGGGCACGGCGGATGACAGCGTCGGGACGAAGACGGCTGTGGCCACGCCGAACAGGAACGTCAGGATGTAGAGGGCTTCGACGGTGAAATGTTCTATCGACACCAGGCAGGGAATCAGGCCGATCAAGAGTCCCCTTGCGACATCGCTCACGATGAGAATCGCTTTTTTCGGAACGCGATCGACGATGACGCCGATGAACGGTCCGAAGAGAATCGGCGGTAGGGTCTGCAAAAGCCCGATGACGGTGGTTTTGAGCGGCGATCCGGTCACCGCATAGACGAACCACAACAGCGCCAGCTTGCTGATGCTTTCGGCAACCTGAGACAAGACCTGGCTCCACCACATGAATGCAAAGTCGCGTGTCAGCAACCACCGATGGGCATGGAGCATATCGCCAGTATAAACGTTTGCGGCGGGAGTGGAATCAGGAAGACTGAGAAGGGGCGAGAAATGTCCCACGCGTAATCCTTCCGCCGGCGAGAGTATGATCGCCCTGTCTCATTGCGTCTGCTCAGAGCAAGAAGATCGAAATATGGCGATGATTACGCATGGGCAACCGGCACAGGGTAGGTTCTGCGAACGCATGCGACGGCCACCGCTGCGGTCAGTAACAACACGAGACCGAGTCCTATGAGGCTGGCAGCAGGCCCCACCGCATCGGCCACCCATCCGAAGCCGGTCATCCCGGCCATCGCCGAGGCCATGGAGCCCACGCTGAAGGTCGTGACCACGCGACCGATCAGATGTTCCGGCGTCACCTCCTGCAAGAGTGCCCAAATGATCGGATTGAGTACCGCCGTACTGCCACCCACGATGATGACGATCCCCGCCGCAATCAGCGGCGTTTCCAGCAGACTCAGGCTGCACACGGCCAAGCCACCGATGGTCATGCCGCTCACGACGATGCGCAATCGTCTCTGCCTATCACTATGCTTGTTCCAGGCCAGCCACGTCGAAGCGGCTAACATGCCAACCCCCAGGGCCGACCATAACCAGCCCAATTGCACCGGGCCAACCTGGAGAAATTCCTTGGCATACACCGGCAAAATAAAGATGAAGGCGCTCACCCCGAGATTATAGAGCGACGAAATGATGACCAACGTCAGGACCATCGATTGCTGACCGAAGACGAATTGGAATCCCACCGTGAGTTCCTGCCAAATGGACGTGGAAAGATCCTTGGGCCTCGCGAGAGGTGCAGTAACGTGAATCGGCATGAGGCAGAGGGCCGAGATCAAAAATGTGGCGGAATTGACGAATAAGACATTCTCCGCATTGATGAGCGCGATCATAATCCCGCTGATCGCCGGCCCCAGCAACATCCCGATATTATTCGTCCCCTGAATAAGCGCATTCGCCGACATGAGTTCGGACGGTCGAACCAACAGCGGCACAGCAGACACGAGCGCAGGACCAAACACGGTGGACACGACCGATGTGAGAAAAATAAGGCCGTACAGTCCGGTGATCGAAAGTGAATCCAACGCATAAAGCGTCGGGATGAGGAGCGTCAGTAGGGCGCGCAGCATATCGACCCACATCATGACAGCCTTTTTTGGCATCCGGTCCAGGTACACTCCGATCAGTGGACCGAACAGCAGCGGCGGGATGGTCTGAAGGAGACCGACCATGGTCATCTTCATAGCCGACCCGGTCAGTTCATAGACGAACCACAGCAGCGCAACTTTGTTGAGCCCTTCGCCGATCTGGGAGGTGGTTTGTCCCCACCAGAGCAGCCCGAAATCTTTCGTATTGATTAGACGCCACCCTCGACTGGTGTCTGCAGTTGAATCATCTTCTGACATGACGGCGAATCCTCATGGAAGTGGCAAAGGGCGAAGAGAGATCTTCTGTGCCCGATCTGATCGTCTGGAACTATGCTATCCACAGCCGCGCTCCAACTGGCCTAGGAAAGGCCCTGGACGCCGATCGACAAATGCCCCGCCGGCGCCTCAGATTTGTCCAGGTATTCCCGTAGTCGCCAAACGTTGTGATCGACGCGACCCTTCGAACACAGCCTGTTGCAGATAAGGCACTTACTGCGGGCGCCGTTCCCCGTTCGCGTTCTCGCTCAAGATTCTCCCGCACCCGTCCGACAGAGGAATGGGAATTCCCTATCATCAATAAGGAGGCGACATGTCACACATCGTGGAACAGATCGATAAGGCGATCGGCGCGCATGGAGCCTGGAAGGTCAAGCTTCGGCAAAATATCGACGGCACCCTGTCGCTGGTCCCTGCTGAGGTCGGCGTGGATAACCGGTGCGAGTTCGGGAAGTGGCTCTACAGCTTGGCCGGCACTGCAGTCGCGAACGATCCCTACTACAAGGACATCCTTGAGCTGCACAAGGCGTTTCATAAAGTTGCGGCCACTGTTGTGACGAAGGTGCAGGCGGGCGATAAGAGCGGAGCAGAATCATCGATCGGGCTGAAGGGCGAGTATACCGTCGCGTCGGCCAAGCTCACGGCAAAAATGATGGAGTGGAAGAAGACGGCGGCAAAGGCTGCGTAGGCCGGCACCCTGTCCAAGCTCTGGAGAAATTCCATGGACCACGGGAGTTTCTCCAGAGTTCTTCCCCGCGTTTGCCGATTTGTTCACCAACCGAACCCGAGCTGCCCGACGTAACAGGTTGTTCGCGCGAACAATTCTAACCCCGATCAGTTTGACATCGCCTCAGGAACGCTCTCTGCAAGGGAAGAGATTCAACCTTTGTGGGCAAGGATCGCATGGCCGCCTCCATACTCCTTATCGACGACAGTCCCGGCGAATGTGAATTATTTCGCCAGGCCCTGACTCAAGCCGGCTATCAGGGCCGTCTGGATATCGTCGAAGGGGGCCGCGCAGCCATGGCCTATCTGAATGATCATCTGCAGAACGACGAGCCGGCGCTGATTCTGCTCGACCTCAAGCTGAGAGGCGAACGGGGCGTGGATGTGCTGAAGCAAGTCAAGCAGGAGGCGCACTTGGCGCAGATTCCTGTCGTCATCCTGACCAGTTCCGACGATACCACCGACGTGCGTGCTTGCTACCAAGCCGGAGCCAATGGGTACGTCGTCAAACCGGGACAGTTCGATGAACTCGTGACGCTCTCCCTGCACCTCTGGAAATTTTGGCTGGAACATAACTGCACCCGACGGATGGCCGCCCCATGTTGACGCGCGCCGCGCTGAAAAATCCCTACGCCGTCTTCGCCTTGTGCATGATCGCCCTGATTCTGGGCGGCGTCTCTTACCAGAAGATGCGCGTGGACATTTTTCCCGACATCAAGCTGCCCTCGATTCTCGTCACCACCTTCTACCGAGGCTTGAGCCCTAGCGAAATGGAAGGCGCGATCAGCTTCCGCCTCGAACAGCGATTCGTGGAAGCCAGTTATGTCGAGCATATCGAATCGCAGTCCCTCGCGGGCATGAGCTACATCAAAGTCTTTTTTCAGCCGGACTACAGCATCGACTCCGCACAATCGGAGCTGACAAGCCTCGCCTATAGCGTCATCCGCACGCTCCCGCCGGGAGTCTACCCTCCGTCGGTCTTTAAGTTCGGCGTTTCGAGCCTGCCGGTCGGCCTGCTCTCCGTCGCGAGCGACTCGCTCGGAGCCAAAGAGATTCGCGATCTGGCTTACTTCACCGTCCGCGGGCAAATCGCCAGCATTCCCGGCATTTCGTTCGGCCCCCCGCTGGGCGGCAAGGTGCGGCAGATTACGGTCTTTCTCGATCAGCAACGCCTCCTCGCGCGCGGCATTTCTCCTTCTGATGTGGTCAACGCCCTCAATAACCAGAACGCCATCATTCCCGCCGGCAACGTCAAGCTCGGCGACCTCGACTACTTTGTGTATTCGAACAGCCTCATCGATGTCGTGGAGAAGATCAACGACCTGCCGATCAAGATCGTCAACGGCACCCCGGTGTTGATCCGCGATATCGGCACAGCCGCGGACAGCGCCGCCGTACAAACCTCGATCGTGCGCGTGAACGGGCGCGAAGCCACCTACATTCCGATCACCAGACAGGAAGGCGCAAACACGCTGGAAGTCACCGACGGCATTCGTGCGAAGCTTCACAAGCTGACGGAGATTCCATCCGACACCACGGTCAAGTTTCTCTACGATCAATCGCTGTATATCCGCCAGTCCATCGCCAATCTTCAAAAGGAAGGACTTCTCGGCGCCGGACTCGCCGGTTTAATGATCTTCATCTTTCTCGCCAGCGTGAAGGCCGCGCTCGTCGTCGGCCTGGCCATTCCCCTTTCGCTCACCGCTGCCCTGGTTGCGCTCTACCTCACCGGTCAGAGTGTGAACATCATGACGCTGGGCGGGTTGGCGCTGGTGATCGGCACGCTGCTCGATAACAACATCGTCGTGCAGGAAAACCTGCACCGGCACCTGGAAATGGGCAAGGACGGGCGCTCGGCAGCGGAAGACAGCGCGATGGAGCTGACGCTTCCCATTCTGGTCGCGACGATCTGCATCCTGATCGTGTACCTGCCCATCATGTTTTTTACCGGCATCATCAAATACCTCTTCGTGCCCCTGGCGATGACCGTCGCGTTTGCCATGCTTGCCGACTATGTCGTCTCCATGTCGGTCACACCGGTGGTGCTGGCCTGGCTCTACCAGGCCGGACAGCGCAAGACTGCCGGCCATGAAGACTCGGCCGACGAGGGATGGTTTCGCTATGTGCTCGCGGTCTATGAACCGTTGTTACAGGGCGGCCTGCGCTTCAAGCCGCTCGTGATCGGCCTGGCGGCCGTCGCGCTGGTCGCAACCGGCGCATTGTTGATTCCCCGCCTGCACACCGAGTTCTTCCCCAAAGTCGACGCAGGCAACTTCACGATGTCGGTCACCGCGCCTGAAGGCTCCCGGATTGAAAAGACCACGGCTATCGTGGGACAGATCGAACAGTTGGTGCACGAGACGATTCCCAAGGCAGATCTGGAAGAAGTGATCTCCAATACCGGGCTCTATTTCGGCGATGCGGCGCGTTTCGCGCCGAACACCGGCAACCACACCGCCTTTGTGCTGGTGAACCTCGTCACCGGACATGAAGGCCATACCGATGACTACATCGCGCAATTGCGCAGCAGACTCAAAGCTTCATTGCCCGGTGTGGAAGTCGCGTTCCAAACCGGCGGTATCATCAACGATGTGTTGAATTTTGGCTTGAAAGCGCCGATCGATATTCAAGTGAAAGGCCCCAGCCTCGACATGATCCGGCCTGTAGCGGAGCGGATTCAACAGCAGATCGCCCAGGTGCCCAATACCGTCGATGTCCGGATCAAACAGGGCAAAAGTTACCCCGAATTGCATATCGATGTGGATCGCACCAAAGCCGCCTATTACGGCATCAACCAGAACCGGGTCGTCGTCGACGTCATTACCGGCATCAGCTCGAACCTGGCCCTCTCGCCTAACTACTGGCTCGATCCGAAAACCGCGAACGGGTATTTCCTCCTGGCGCAGTATCCTGAACAGTCGCTGACGACGACGGAAGATCTGCTGAACATTCCGATCATCGGCGCGCGCACGCCGCTGTTGGGAACCGCCAGTCTCACCGGCGGCGGGATGCTCGGCTCGACCCTCGCGCTGCAGAACACGCCGTTTGCCGGGAGGCAGATGGAGATCACCAGCGGCTACTACGCGTCAAGCGACGACCGACGCGGGCCGCCGGTGATGTTGCGCGATGTGGCGACGTTGAAGTTCAAGACCGGTCCCGATTCGGTGGATCACTACGACCTGTCGCGTCTGATCAACGTGTTGGTCACCCCGGTCGGCAACGACCTTGGGCGTGTCGCCAAGGACATCGAAAAGGTCCTGGCCGGCATCGATCTGCCCAAAGATGTGACGGTGCAATTGCGCGGAGAAGTCGCCAACATGCGGAGCGCGATCCAGAACTTCGCCTTAGCCCTCCCATTAGCTGTGGTCTTGATTTATCTGGTGATGGTCGCGCTGTTCCGTTCCTTTATCGACCCGCTGATCATTCTGGTGGCTGTCCCGCTGGGCTGGATCGGCACCGTCGTGACCCTGCACCTGACGAACACGTCGGTCAACGTGGAGTCGATGATCGGGACGCTGATGATGATGGGCATCGTGGTCTCGAACAGTATTCTGCTCGTCGATTTCGCCAATCGCATGGTCCGGAACGGAGCGACCGCGGCACATGCGGTGCTGGAAGCGGGACGCCGCCGCATCCGTCCGATTCTGATGACGGCGCTGGCAACGATTCTTGGCCTGCTCCCCCTGGCGCTCGGCTTTGGCGAAGGCAATGAAACCATGGTGCCATTGGCGCGCGCAGTGGTGGGAGGACTGGCGGTCAGCACGATCATGACGCTGTTGGTCGTCCCCGTGATGCATAGCCTGGTGCTCTATCGACGCGAGCGGGCCCCGATCTCCGCCACCGCGCCCGCCACTCCGGAGGACATTTGATGGAACGACAGGACGCTCTGCCACACGCGAACACACCGGACGGCCGCAAGGGACGGTGGTTGGGAGCGGCCACACTGTTGCTCCTGCTCGGCGCGGGGTATTGGTATTGGCAGGGTGACGCTGAGCCGACCCCACCGACGCCTCCTGTCACCAGACCTGCGCCACAAGCGGAACAAGCCGCGGGTCCCACTCAAGCGGAATCGGATTCCGCGCCGGTCGATGTCCAGGTCGTCACCCCCACGCGGCGCGACCTGGTGTATACGGTCAAGCTGCCTGCCAACGTCTCGCCGCTCTACCAGACGACGCTGTATGCGAAAGTGTCGGGCTATCTTAAATGGATTGGCCCGGACAAAGGCGATGCCGTGAAGAAGAATGAGGTCGTCGCCGTCATCGACGCTCCTGAGGTGGAGGAGCAGTACCAACAGGCCGTGTCGGACTACAAGATTAAGAAGTTGACGTATGAGCGGCTTGCCAAGGTCTGGAAGGAATCACCGGACGTCATTGCCAAGCAGGACGTGGATGTCGCCGAAGCCTCCTACCAGGGGGCCAAACATCTCATGGAACAGCGTGTCGTGCTGCGGGACTATACCAAGGTCCGCGCTCCGTATGACGGCATCGTCACCGCACGATTCGCGGACCCCGGCGCCCTCATTCAAATCGCCACCTCCTCGGCCACCAGTGCCATTCCGCTGTTTACGATCATGGACCTCAACACCGTGCGGGTCTACGCGAATGTGCCGCAAGACGATAGCCCCTGGGTCGTGGCCGGCAAGACCACAGCCACGGTCAAGGTCACGGAACTCCCCGGCCGCTCATTTACGGGCACTGTCACGCGGTCCACATTGGCACTCGACCCGGCGACCCGAAGCCTCTTGGTCGAAATCGACATCCCGAATTCGGATCATGCACTCCGGCCAGGCACTTTCGCCGAAGTCTCCTTAGGGTTGCGCGAGATTCCCCAAGCCCTTGTGGTTCCGCCGCAGGCCGTCATCAGCACACCCAAAGGAAAGTCCCTGTTTGTCGTCGAAGAGGGTAAGGCCAAGTCCATCGCCGTCCAAACCGGGATCAGCGACGGTCGGTGGATGGAGATCACGGCCGGGTTGCGGGGGGACGAAGAGGTCGTCGCGGTCGGGAAGCGACGCCTGCTGGATGGGACACCGGTGCAACCCTCACCCTTCAACCTGCCGGAGGCCAAGACGTCTCAACAAAAATTCGAGCGGCGCGCGCCGGGAGGCACGCCGCCTCCGCCAGGCAACCCCTTCAACGGAAGCGCGCCGAAGCAAGGAGATCGCCCATGAGATACCCATTGCCGGTCAGCGCGTGCCTCATGCTGGCACTCATGTCGTCAACGGCAAACGTCGAACCTATCGCCTTCGCCGCAGAGACGGATCAGCCGGTGACCTTATCACGCGGAAGTTTTCTCGGGGTACAGCAAGCCGTAGACCTCGCCGTCAAGAACCATCCGATGCTGATTGAGGGCACCGCGAATTTGAAGGCCTCTGAGGCGCGTACCGAACAGGCACGCTCCCTGTACTATCCGCAGGTGTATGCCAACGCCAACACGGTCGCCGGCGCCGGCGTGAGTAATCCGCGTTTCCTGATCGGAGGCGGATTGCTGCGTGAAAATCAAACCACCTTCACCGGCGGCGTCATCGCCAATCAACGCCTCTACGATTTCGGCTATACCAGCAATCTGGTCGAGTCGAACAAACTCGCCGAACGCGCCCAAGGGCAGGATGTAAACGCGAGACGCGCCCTGGTGCTCCTGTATGTACAGCGCGCATACCTGAACAGTCTGAAGCGCAATCGCCTGGTACAGATTGCCGAGGAGACGGTTCGTGAACGCGGCATCATCGCCGGACAAATCGAAACGTTGTATCGCCAGCAACTGAAATCCAAACTCGACTTCGACCTGGCGCGTGTCGAGCTGGTCAATGCACAATCGCTCCTGGTGCGCAGCCGGAACGATCTCAAGGCCAGCTTCGCCGACCTGAATCGGACGATGGGGATCGTAGGGGCCGACGACTACGTGCTGGAGGATATTTCCGTCGCCGTACGTCCGCAGAAAACGCTGGAGACCCTGATCAACGAAAGCCTTTCCCATCCCGAAGTCAAACGGGCTAAGGAGCAGACCGCCTCCGCCGATGCGCGACTCACGGCGACCAAACGCCAATACCTCCCGACGGTGTCGGCGATCGCGAGCGGCGGCACCTTCGACCCTTTTGATCCGCGCCAGAATCAACAGACCGGCGGCTGGTGGATGGCCGGCGCGATGGTCTCCATGCCCCTCTTCACCGGATTCCTGATCGAAAACCAGGTCGTGGAGGCCAACGCCAATCGGCAGGCGGCATCGGCTGCGACTACGAATGTGGAGCAGGCGCTGACGCAGCAGGTGACCAATGCGTATCTCGACACCCTCACCTTCGCGCAGCAGATCGCGCTCGCAGAAGAACAGGTCAAGACCGCACAGGAGGCGTTGCAGCTCTCGAAGCAGCGATACAAGCTCGGCTTGGGGACGGTGGTGGAAGTCACTCAATCAGAGGTGGCGCTCACGGCGGCACAAACACGATTGGCGGAAACGCAGTACGACTACAAGATTGCGGAGGTCACCCTCGCCTACACCTCCCAAGGAGACGATACCGGTCGAATTCTCCTGTTGAGTCGCGCCGCGAATACCCCTCGAGTTCCAGAGGGAGTCAGCCGTGTGGAAGGCCCACCCTCCACCGCCAATTGACCGGCTCACGCCCTCGCGCGTTGCCGGCGCCGATCATTCAGACTCTGCTGGCGCCGGTCTCGGGCAGACCTGTCAATCCACTCAGACCACACGCGCCAGCCTGGTGCGATGAGCGCTTTTCCGCCGATCGAGCGGAACATCACACAGTTTGGCCAGGGAACACAATCGAGAGGTCGATGACGAGTTCGTCTTTGGAGTTGGCAAGAAGCCAGTCCCAGAGACTGGTGGTTTGTTGCACCCTGGCCTGGTCCAGGTCGAAGAAGAGATCGAACCCCTTGGAAATGATGGGGTTCATGGGATATCGGCGATCGTAGATCATGCCATAGGCCGGAATGCCGTACAGAGTCTGCCAATTCCCGAGAATGAAGTGGAGTTCAGTGCCGCGGACGTAGAGCCCGCCTGAGGTAATGATGCGTTTCACCGATGTCTGCGGCTGGCTCAGATAATACGTCACTCGCTCATTTTCCCTGGCCAGCCGCAAGGCCTCGACCAATTGCGGCACCAGAATCGTAATTTCTCCATCACGAAACATCGGCAGGCGCCGCGATTCCCCCCCGATCCAGCGCTGTACCGCCGTCTGGTGCTCCTGCACGGTGAGCCCCATCAGCACCCGCCGGATCTGGTCATGGGAGAACTGCGCCGGATGCGTAAAATGCCCCGGCGGCCATTCCGGCAGCACGTTCGCATCCAGCTCCAGCCTGACAAAATTGACGGGATCTTCGTAGACGGTTCGCGAGGGGACCTGAGGGATCGCGCAGCCAAGCGTGGTCAACACCCAGAACACCCTCACCAGATACCGGGCAAGCACAGCAACACGACATTCGAATGGTTGTCTCATGCCCCTCAGCACTGGTGACCGTGTCCCTGCGACCAACTCGTTATTCCGTGATCGTCACCGTCATTTCGACGCGTTCCAACGGATTGTCGCGTCCATCGCGTTTGGCTGACACGACCTTATCGACCACTTCGAGACCGCTCTGCACTTCGCCAAACACCGTGTATTGCCAATCCAAAAAGTTGGCGTCATTCACGCAGATAAAAAACTGCGATCCGGCGCTGTTCGGATCGTTGGCGCGCGCCATGGAAAGGGTCCCCCGCTTGTGCGGCTTACTGTTGAACTCGGCATTCACGTGGTAGCCTGGTCCACCCATGCCGTGCGATCCACGATCCGCATTCTTGCTGTTGGGATCCCCGCCTTGAATCATGAATCCGGGAATGACTCGATGGAACGTGGTACCGTTGTAGAATCCCTTCTTCGCCAGATCAACGAAATTTTTCACGTGATTGGGCGCCACGTCCGGAAAAAAGCGCAGGACGATCTGCCCCCAGGGCTCATTCTTCGATGTCACGGTAATAGTGGCTTGCTGTGAACCGGTTTGTGCCGACATCTCGTATCCTTTCCTCACTCAGTTAAACTTGAATGGCGCGATGCTCTCCCCTTCCAATCCCTGACTCACGGCCGTCCAGGTGAGGCCGTCATCATCGCTGCGAAAGACCCCGGAGCTGGTCCCGGCATAGAAGCCGCCTTTTTCGCCCTCGATCAAAACCTGCACCGAAAGATTGCTCAGCCCCTTGTTCAGAGGTACCCATTGTCGCCCCTTATCGACGGTCTTGAAAATACCGCGACCTGTGGCCACATACACTCCGCGCTCGTTGCTGATGAGACCACGGATCGAATCGTTCGGCAGGGCCCGACTGATCGGCAGCCAGGTTTTGCCGCCGTCACCGCTGCGGAAGACACCACCGTCGAACGTACCTGCATACACACCCTGTTCCTTGTCGACGGCCAGCACACGGATAAAATTCTCCACGAGCCCTTCATGGTCCTTTAACCCCTGCCGGAGACGTGTCCATCCCGGAGTCCGTTCCTTCAAGCTATGTACCCCCTTGCCGGACGTGCCGGCATAGAGCGTGCCGTCATTGGTGCGTGCGAGGGCATGCACGAGAATTTCGTCCAACCCGGGACTGACCGTCTTCCATTGATCCTGCGCGGCATTCAACAAATAGACTCCGTCCCCGGTCCCGGCATACAGTCCCTTGGCATCCATCATCAGCACTTTGATTTCAAGGCGCTTCAACCCGTTATTGATCGCGTGCCAAGTTTTTCCCCCGTCACGCGAGCGGAAGACGCCGCCGCGAAACGTTCCCGCATAAATGGCGCCGTCTTTTCCGGTGGTGAGGCAGAGCACAAACGGATCGGTGAGTCCGTCGTTCACGGACGACCAGGATGCTCCCCGATCGCTACTGCGAAAAATGCCCATCCCAAACGATCCGGCGTAGATCACCCCGCCGGAGCCGGAAGCCAACGCTTGAATACTCGTATTGCCGATGTCGGAAGATCCGGCCGGCTCCTGCCCTGGATGAGCCTGCTCCAGTTTCGAAGACCCACTACTCTCATTGCCGCCCGAAAAGGAGACAGCCTGCGCAACCCCATACAGACTGCCGACTGAGAGCGCCGTCAGCACGATGATGCGACGCAGCATAATGAGTCCACCCTTTGCAAATTGTGAACACCGGATCAGCGGACGCGATGACCGGCGGTACCAATGGGTATATCAGGGTCGAGGGGCAAATTCATGTCGGGTGCCGGGCCCGTCGCCCGTCCGAAGATCTTCGCCCCGATGATCCCGATTTCATAGAGTACCATGAGCGGGACGGCCATGAGCAACATGGTGAAGAGCGTGGCATCGGGGGTCACGACGGCTGAAATGATCAGCGCCGCCATGATGGCATGCTTGCGGTAATGCGCCAGCGCCGCCGCCGACACTACTCCAACCCTCGACAGCAGCGTGAGGACCAGCGGCAGCTCAAAGGCGCAGCCAAAGATCAGCAGAAATTTGACGTTGAAATCGATATAGGTCCCCACGCCCAAGGCCGGTGTAATGTCGCGATCCATACCGAAGCTCACGAAGAAATCGATGACCAGGGGGAGGATGACGAGATTGCAAAAGACCAGGCCCAGCGCAAAGAGCAACGCGGCCAGCAGGAACATGGGAATAGCCCAGCGTTGCTCCTTGGGGAGCAACGCTGGTTCGATAAATTTCCAGACCTGGTAGAAGACGACCGGCAGGCTCAGGATGATGCCGGCCAGGAACGACACCTTGATGGAGGCGAACAGCGCCTCCGTCGGTCCATAAAACACCAGTTGGTTGGGGAAGGGCCGGTTCAACCAGGCGACCATGTCAGAGGAGTAGGCAAACGCCGTCGCAAACGCGACGCCCAAGGTCACCGCGATGATCAGCAGCCGCTTCTTCAGCGACTGAATATGGGCGGCCAGTGGTGCGAGCATTGCCTGTCTGAATAAGCGCCCGGTCTCTCCGACCCGTCACGTCCGGCTCTGCCCGCGCGGAGCAACACAACGAGTGCGGGGCGGAATTCCCCGCCCCGCGTTAGCGCGAGGCTCGAATGAATTCGGCGATCTTGTCCTTGGTGGCCAACTTTTCTTTCTGCAGCTGTTTCTTCAGTACTTCTTCCGCCGGCGTGAGCACATGCCGTCGTTGCAAATCAGCCAGCTCCGCGTCAAGGCGATGGTGAGATTCTTCAAGCGCCCGGAACTCTGTGTTGGACCGCCGTAACCGCTCAGTGATCGCCGTCTCCGTCTGCATGTCGCACCTCCTGGTTGACTACATACGTTCGTGGATGACCGTCGTGTTACCCGCCTCCCGGAGAGGAGCCTCCCCGGGCGGACCGCACAAAGCACTCACCTCCAGCGGCGCCATGTCCATCAGCACCGCATCTTCTTCAGGATTCACATAATAGCGCGCCCGCGTGGCCGTATGACGAAACCCCAGCTGCTGATACAGATTCCTGGCCTCCTGATTGGACGCCCGCACCTCCAACATGGCCCGACTCGCCCCGCGCTCTACCCCCGCTCGAAGGGCCGCACAGACCAGCTTGGTCGCGACGCCTCGACGCCGGAACGGGGCCAGCACCGCGAGGTTCATCAACCGGAGTTCCTCGAATACAATCCAGTAGCAGAAGTACCCGGCAATGACGCAGGCGCCCGACTGCAGGTCGGAACATTTCGCGATCAGGAAATGGGCAAATTGGTTGCCGGACAGTTCCGCCGCCAACATTTTGCGCGTCCAGGGGGCCGAGAAGCAAGCCTGTTCGATGGCCCACACTTCGTCTAAGACCTCTGGAGTTGCCGACTCAATAATGACCGAATCCGATGCCATCTTCAGCGCCCTGCTCCACATTGCTGCCTACTTCCGCGTTTGAGAATCATGGCTGTTCCGGCCCCCCTGTTTCCGCCGTGCCAACTTATCGGCCACTCGCTGCCGTCGCCGTTCCAGCGCCGACACACCCTGTAATTCCTCGAACTTGACCTCCGCTTCCGTGCGCTGCACATACCGCGGAACCAAGGCCTCATTTCTCACAATACCCGTCGCCCGACGCAATCTCGCGGCTAGACCGATGCTGACAGCCGAAGGACGCTGACGCTCCGCCTCAACCTCCCGTACTTGTGCACCAGTCGTGGCCACGGCCTGACGGATGTCCCGTTCATAGGCCTGCCAACCATCTCCAAACAGCGTGACCGCATCGACTCCCTTGCAGGCTCGGGCAACGGACGCCGGTGGCCCGACCTGTTCGGTCATCAGAGTCTGCAACCCTGTGCCCGGGCGCCACTCGTAGGCCCCCCAGTACACCTCGTTGTGACGGCTCTTCAGCACCGGAACCAACACCCCCTGCCCATCGCGCAGGTTCCAGGCCATGGCCTCCAGCGTCGGGACCGAAATGATCGATGTCCCCAGCACGGCCCGAAACCCCAACACCGTCGCAAGACCGACACGAAGTCCGGTAAACGAGCCGGGGCCGATCGACACCGCAAATCCTTGGAGATCCCTCAATGTGAGGCCTCCCTCTCGCAGCACACGATCAATGGCGCCCATCAGCGAACGCGCGTGCGAGCCGGCCGCATCCTGTTCCGCTAAGGCGCACACGTCTTCGCCTCGCAGCAGGGCCACGCTTTGCCACGCCGTCGCAGTATCAATGGCCAAAAGATGGTCCGCCGATTGCACCATCATACCCGTCCAAGTTCACTCGGTTTGATCGGCTCATTCGGCACCAGCTCGTGAAACGTCACCTGAAGACTACCCGAGCCCTGCCCGTCGGTCATACGAATGGCAAAGGGGCGCATGATGCGCTTGTCGCCCGAAGGAGATTGGCCGTTCGATGCCGGCGTCACTTCCGGCACGGCACCGACTGCGCGATAGTCATCAAATTGCATCGTCGCCTCGATGTCGCCTGCCGAGGTCAGCCGTTCCTCCTGCACCACCAACAAATTCCGCCGATCAAACCAGATTCGCCGACTGACAAAGGGTGCCGCACCATTCGAGGTCGCCGCCGTCAGCACATCGAGCCGATAGCGGGCCCCATCTTCCGACAATCGAACCTGGTCCTGCGCTCCCACAGCCTGTGTACCGATAATGCCGCTCATGGCCCAGACGCTCAGCTGAAACGGACGCGTCAGCTGCCCGAGTTGATCGGCCTCCGACGGACGACCGGTGACTTCCCTCCCCATGGTCGGCAGCCTGAGCTTAAACTGATCCTCGATCTGCACGAACTCGAAAATCTCACTCCCCACGGCCGAAAACCCTCGTAACCGAATGGCGTTGGGGCGTTGATAAAACACCGTGCCCTGGACGCGCTGGCCGATGGGCAGGATACCGCCGGTGATCTTCGCGCTGAAGAGGCCTTTGATGGTGCGCACCTCACCGGCCTGCTCCTGCAGGAGCGCGATGAGCTGTTCCGCCGTCGCCTGTTGGAGCACGACCGTGTCGCTCGGACCGAACAGCGTGCAACCGGAGAGGCTGAGGACCACGAGCATGACGGCATACATCAGGTGGCGCGCTCGTTTCACATTTTCCTTCTTACGTCTCACGCCCCTCACACCAGCACCGCATCCAACGCGTCTCCCACTTCTCGAATGCCGACCAATTCAATGCCCTCGACCGGGTCTAACTTCGCCACGTTCCGTTCCGGCAAGAGACACCGTTTGAAGCCCATCTTGGCCGCCTCGCGAATGCGTAGTTCGGCCTGGCTGATCGCCCTGACCTCCCCGCCGAGGCCCACTTCCCCCATGACCAGCGTTGTAAAGTCGATCGGGCACTCGCGCAAACTTGAGGTCACGGCGGCCACGATACCCAGATCAATCGCCGGTTCATCGATATGAATCCCGCCGACCACGTTCACATAGACATCCTGCCCCGAGAGATGCATGCCCAGGCGCTTTTCCATCACCGCCAGCAGCAGCGAGAGACGGTTGGCTTCCACGCCGTTGGCCATTCGCTTCGGCATGGGATAATTCGTCCCGGACACCAAGGCTTGCAGTTCCACGAGGATCGGCCGCGTGCCCTCCAGACTCGAGACCACCACCGAGCCGGTGCTGCGTTGAGGTCGCTCGGCCAGAAACAGTTCAGACGGATTGCTGACTTCCTCCAGCCCGCCGTCCTTCATTTCGAACACCCCGATCTCGTTCGTGGACCCGAACCGGTTTTTCACCGCACGCAAAATGCGGAAGCTATGACTTTTGTCGCCCTCGAAATACAGCACCGTATCGACGATATGTTCCAGCAAGCGTGGGCCCGCGATCGCCCCCTCCTTCGTCACATGCCCGATAATAAACACCGGCACGTTGTTGCGCTTGGCGAACCACATCAACTGCCCGGCCACTTCCTGCACCTGGCTGATACTGCCCGGCGCCGAGGTCAGTTGCTCGGTATAGACGGTCTGAATCGAATCCACGACGACCGCCGCCGGCTTGATCTCTTGAATGGCTTTGAGAATGTGCTCGAGGGACGTTTCTCCGAGAATGAGGAGGTGCTTGCCGCCGATGCCAAGCCGTTCACCCCGCATCTTGATCTGCCGGGGGGACTCTTCACCGGAGACATACAACACCTGTTCGCCCGATTCAGCCAACAGAGGCAAGGCCTGCAACAATAACGTGGTCTTTCCAATACCAGGGTCGCCGCCGATCAACATGACCGAACCGGGCACGACACCGCCGCCCAGGACCCGGTCGAACTCGCCCATTCCCGTGCTGTGTCTGGGCTCGCCCACGATTTCGATATCGGAGATGGGAGTGGCGACGGCCGTGGCCGCCTTCGCGAGGCCCTGCCGGCCCTTCGGAGCCGGAGCCACCCGCTCCTCCTTGAAGCTGTTCCACCCCCCACAGTCCGGGCAGCGTCCGAGCCAACGCGGCGCTTGATGCCCGCAAGCCTGACAATGGAACGTAGTTTTTTCCTTCATCCGCCTGGATTCCCTCACGAAAAGAGCTACGCCCATCGTAAAGGAAACGGGGCAGAAAAAGGAAGGACGACAGAAGCCCAGAAGGTCTACTGTCCAGGGCAGACCACCTGGCCTGCCGTGACCGGAGAAGGCCCGTGAAGAATTGATCGGCTACGGTTGCGAAGACGCGATGGGAAGGCCGGAGAAGTGAAATAGTGCGATGGCAGCAGCGGTCGCCGCATTGAGGGATTCAACACCCGGTTTTAATGGAATGGTAAACCGGACTGTAGCGGCCTTCAGTACGGCCTCCGACAGCCCCCGACTTTCACTCCCGATGGCCACGATGGTTCGTGCCGGTCGCGCCTGGATCGATCGAATGGGGACAGTCCCTTCTCCAACCTCAACGTTGGCAGCCATAATCGTACAACCGAGCTGCAGCAACTGTTCTGCCGAGGTATGGGAAAAAATCGGCAGCTGAAACAACGTGCCGGCGGTCCCACGCACAACTTTCGGATTAAACACGTCGACCGAATGCGGCGCCATCCAGAGGGCGTTCACATCGAACCCTGCGGCCGTCCGGATGATCGTTCCGATGTTCGCCGGATCTTGCAACATGTCGCCGTACAGGCCGAACATCGTGGGCTGCGCCAATACCGCGGCCTGATCCCACGTCGGCTGATGCACGATCGCCAGCGCGCCACCGGATGTTTCGACCTGGGACAGCTGAGCCAGCGTGTCTTCCGGGCAGCCGTAGAGCGTACACCGGCTTTCCAGGAACAGATCCCTGATCTCAGGTGGCTGGCGTTCGAGAAACCCCGGCGCCACAATCACACAGACAAAACGATTGGGAGCCGAGCGTAACAACTCCACGATGGGCTTCGTACCTTCGAGCACGAAGACTCGTTCGCGGTCACGTGTCCGCTTTGTCTTGATGACATCCCGGATGTGCGAGAGATAATTACGAGAAACAATACGGAGTAAGGAGGTCAAGGTTACCCAGGTAGGAGTCACACCGGCAGGGGGCCCGGCCTTATCGACCAAGCCCCTGCCATCGCGCTATTTGCGTTTTTTCCCGGAGGCGGCTTCTGCGGCGCGAATGCGTTGCGCACGAACCTTCGCCCGCTTGAGAGCGGACAGTTTGCCGCGTGTGCGATCACGTTCGGCCTTCAATCGCTCCAGTTGCGCACGAAGATGCACGCGTTCTTCTTTGTAAATACTGGCGCATTCCGCTGCGGACAGGGTGGTCCAGTCTCCCGTTCCACGGGCCCGCTTGATTCGCGCCTCCAAGGATTCCCGCAGGAGCTTTTCACGCATCGACATCAAAGACTGCAAGGCTTCCTGCCGCCGCTGGACTTCTTCCTCTTCGGCCATAATGCCGCGAATGTCGGTTCCTAACATCGGCTGATCCTCCTCGCTGAGAATATCAACAACAACGGGCCATTCTACCCGATTTCATCGTCTCTGTTCCACCCAGGAGAATGGCGCCTAAGGCATTGATGTTGCTAGCAAGTGCGGAACGGCTCTTAGAATCAACAGGTTGCAGGGCAGAAACGGGATGCAGTAATATCCCGCCATGCCACACATTGGAACTCTGATTCGTGCCTGGCGGGTGTCTCAACAATGTTCCGAACAGGCCTTCGCCCAACGAGCCGGCATTGACGCCGGTCTGTTGGAATCACTGGAGGCGGAGCAGGCCGATCCCAACGCATCGACACTCGAAGCTCTGGCCGGTGCCCTGAAGATTCCTCTCCCCTGGCTCTTTATCCACCCCACAGAACTAGACCTCCTGTGTAATGATGATGAAGAAGAAGGCGCCTCCCTGTCCACCTTGACCGGGGCTGATCCCGTGTTGGAAAGGCTGCTTCTGGCCGCGGGTCACGACCGTACCCTGTACGTGCTCCTCACGGCACTGATTCAAAGTGGGGAGCCGAAGCTCCTGCGCGCAGCGGAAGTGAGTCTCCGCAGCCTGGTCAAACAATCCAAGCAGGCCACGGTCCCCTGGCAATCACGTCCGCCTGGACACTTCGAGCCGCCCAGCGACTAGTCCACTGAACCGCACACACCAGTTCGAGCATCATCTTCCGCCGTTCATCGTCACTGCTTTTGTAACACCGGCTTCCGATAGTGCCGAACGCACGAGCACCCACCCAACGAAGACCAGTGCCACCAGCCCTGGCCATCCTCCCCAAGGTGGAGCCGCAAAGAGGTGAAACGGGTCACCTGCGAGCGAGGGCCACACGGAACTCAGCGCGATCGGGAGGGCCAACGCGATACCGACGAGCGCTTCACCAGTGACCAACCCGGCGGCACACAGCAGGCCCCGGTCCTCGGTCGACACCTCTATGCCTGGTCGACGGATTCGGACATACTCCGCCAGAAGGCCTCCGACCAAGATGGTCGCTGACAATTTCAACGGCAGATACATTCCGAGTGCCACGGCCAACACCGGGAACCGGAGTACAGCCTGACGTCGTGCCTGGCGGGTATCGAGCAGAATGACCGCCACGCCCAGCCCCATCCCGATCGCCAACAGGTGCCAGGGCAATGAGCCGCCGAACACGCCGTTAGCCAGCTTCGCCATGAGCGTGGCCTGAGGCGCCGTGAGCGGATGGGGATGGGCTTCCGTCGCGTCTCCGATTCCGTACTTCGCCTGCAACAACGACAGTACCGGCACGATAACCACAGCGCCCGTCGCCACCCCGATCACCTGCATCACCTGCTGTTTCCAGGGGGTCGCGCCGACCAGGTGGCCGGTCTTCAGATCTTGCAGATTATCGCCGCCCATGGCAGCCGCACAGCAGACGACCGCCCCAACCAAGAGGGCCGCAGCCGGCCCGGCTGGATTGCCCTGCCCCATGATTCCCAGCAACAGCAGGGAGGCACACATGATCGTCGCAATGGTCACACCGGAAACCGGATTGCTCGAACTGCCGACCAGACCCGCCATGTACCCGGCCACAGCAGAAAACAGGAATGCCGCCACAACCATGAGCAGGGTCAGGCCGGCTCCACCCAGCAGGCTCTGCCCCAGCAAGCTCCGATACAGCAACAGCATAGGAACCAGCGCCGCGACCGTCAGTCCGATCAGCCAGACGACTCCCGCGTCTCGTTCCGTGCGCGGGATCCCCTCCGACGAATGCGATACATCACGGGTCCGGTACAAGGTCATCAACTGCTGCAGGCTCTGCAGAATTGGACCGCGAATCTGAATGAGGGTCCACACACCCCCGACCAGCATGGCCCCGATCCCGATGTAGCGAATCTGACCACTCCAGGTAGCCTTTGCCGCCGCCACACCGGCGAGTGCGTCCGGGGTCGGAACCATCGCCTGGTACAGCGGGAGAAGCACGAGCCATCCCATAGCCCCACCGAAACACACCACAATGGCCGTGTTCAGGCCAATGATGTAGCCCACCGCGACCAGGGCCGGGGACAGATTCAGTCCTCCATAGAAGGTCGAACGACCAAGCTGAAGCGCTCCTTCCAACGATTCGCTCCACAGCTTGAAGCCCCCTTCGGCAAACTTGAATCCACCACCCAAGGCTGCGGCTCCCAGCAACAGTCGAACGGCCCCGCCCGCGCGCGCATCCGCGGACGTCCCAACCTTGAGGACTTCCGCCGTCGCCACGCCTTCCGGAAAACGCAATCGAGCGTGGACGATCAATGCACGGCGCAAGGGAATGGTGAACAACACCCCCAGCACGCCACCGACCAGAGACACCGTCACCGTGTGCCAATAGTCGAACGACGTCCAATAGCCGATCAGGACCAGCCCCGGGATCGTGAAGATCACTCCGGCCGCCAGTGCCTCGCCCGACGAAGCGGCCGTCTGCACGATATTATTTTCCAGAATGTTGGACTGGCGAAACAGTCGCAGCACCGCCATGGATACGACGGCGGCAGGAATGGAGGCGGAGACGGTCATGCCTGCAAACAACCCCAGGTAGGCATTGGCGCCGGCCAGCACGGCGGCCAACAGCACCGACAAGATCACCGCTTTCGGCGTAATCTCCGGCAGCGACACAGACGGCGGAACGAGCGGCACATCCGCGGGCTCCGTCGGCGCCTCATGCTCTCGCCTCATACCCTTACAGCACCTGGACGATGAAACATTTCAGGTATCGTGTCTCCGGCATACCCGCGAGCACCGGATGGTCCGGCCCTTGTCCTCGTTGTTCCAATAAACGAATCTGTCGATGCGCATCGCGCGCGGCCGACTGAAGCATCTTCCAGAAATCGTCATCGCTGACCGGTTGCGAGCAGGAGCAACTGACCAGGACGCCGCCGGACGGCAAGAGACGAAGGCCCCGCAGATTGACATCTTTGTACCCCGCCAACGCATGGGGTACGGCCTTTTTACTTCGGGCAAAGGCGGGCGGATCGAGAATAACCACATCATACGGTTGCTGACGTTTCTCAAGCACACGCAGTTCATCGAAGGCATCGGCCTGTCGGTAGGTGCAGCG
This sequence comes from Nitrospira sp., assembly GCA_016788885.1. Taxonomy (NCBI): domain Bacteria; kingdom Pseudomonadati; phylum Nitrospirota; class Nitrospiria; order Nitrospirales; family Nitrospiraceae; genus Nitrospira; species Nitrospira sp. The sequence goes on from JAEURX010000036.1 coordinate 167,389, forward strand.
CGCAGCCACGTGATTCTGCGTCGCATGCGCCTGGGCCATCGCGACCGCGGCAGCACTGACATCCAACCCCTCCACCGATTGCGCCCCTGCCAGAGCGGCCTGCATACCGAAGGCGCCGGTATGGCAAAAGGCCTCCAGCACCCGCTTTCCCTTGGCATACACGGCCGCCGCCAATCGATTCTCACGTTGGTCACAAAACCACCCGGTCTTCTGCCCTTCCGCAATGTCGACGGTAAACTGCGCCTTGCCCTCATAGATAGGCACCGTCGTCGGACCATCGCCGCGGAGAAATCCTTTCGAGAGCGGTAGCCCCTCCAGCGCACGACTTTTTGCATCGTTCCGCAAATAGACGGTCTTCACTCCGGCTTCCTGCATCAACAGGTCCGCCAACAACTCCTTGCGGAGATCCATGCCGTACCCAAGTGCCTGCATCACCGCCACTTCGCCAAACCGGTCCACCACCAGACCTGGCAGGAGATCACTCTCCCCATGAACCAGCCGACAGGCATTCGCATGCGGGGCGACGGTATCGCGAAGAGCCACGGCGGCACGGAGTCGCCGGGCGAAAAACGCCTCGTCGACCGGTTCTTCCTGAAAGGTGAGCAGGCGGACCCGAATTTTGGAATGGGGGTTGTATAGCCCCCGGCCCAGGAATCGTTTTCGATGGGAGTAGACATCGACTAGATCGCCAGGTGCCGGGGTGCCTAACACTTCAGCGACGTTGGTATCGAATACCCAGAGGTGACCGTAGTACCGCGGCTGGTCACGCTCGGCAGTGAGAAGAATTTTTCCAGGAGAAACGGTCGCAAGTTGAGTCATGGTCATCCGTACATCCAAGTATCAGTGAGCATCGCCGCGACGCAGCGAACGGCACACGAGGGTGCCTGAAACGGTGCGGCGAAGCAACCGGTGCGATGAGGCGCTACGCTTGACCTTCCCCGACACCTATGGTTTGCTGCGAGAAGCGCAGACAGCAAGCGGTGAGCCACCAGGGAGCGGCTGACAACTATGACCACACATACTATCGGCACCGCAGTGCTCGATCGCCTTCACCGGTTGGGCGTCCGCCACATGTTCGGCATTCCCGGCGACTACGTGCTGGGCTTGTATAAACTCATGGAGTCCTCGCCGATTCAACACATCGCCACGACGCGCGAGGATTGCGCCGGCTTTGCTGCCGACGCCTATGCCCGCATCAACGGCATCGGCGCCCTCTGTGTCACCTATTGTGTCGGTGGACTCAACACGGTCAACGCCATCGCCTGCGCCTATGCGGAACGTTCACCCGTCGTACTTCTGACCGGATCTCCCGGGCTCTCGGAGCGGGCCCGCAACCCCTACCTCCACCACATGGTGCGCGAGTTCTCGACGCAGCGCGAAGTGTTTGAAAAGATGACGGTCGCAGCGGTCAGCCTGGAGGACCCGGTCACGGCGGAGCGTGAAATGGATCGCGCCTTTGCGGCCCTGCTGCGCTATCGACGCCCGATCTATCTCGAAATCCCCCGTGACATGGTACACGTGCCGTTGGCGTACACCTCCCACAAGACCAGCACCGTGGACGAGCCGACCGACCGTGCCGCCCTGCGCGAAGCCCTCGCCGAAGTCCGCACCATGTTGGAATCGGCCAAACGTCCGGTGATTTTGGCAGGCGCCGAAGTGGGCCGATTCGGACTGCATGATGAACTCACGACCCTGGTCGAACGATTGAATGTGCCGATCGCCTCGACGCTCCTTGGCAAATCGATTATTCGTGAGGACCATCCACTCTATGTCGGCGTCTACAGCGGCTTGGTGGCCCGTGATGAAGTGAAAGAGTTCGTCAATCAAACCGATTGCCTCCTGATCCTGGGGTCGATTCTGTCCGATGTGGAGGACTTGGACGCCCGCAGCGCCCTCTTCTCCGACGGCCACACCATCCATGCCACGGCGGATCGGGTGGCGATCAAACATCATCGCTATGACTCCATTCTGTTTGAGGATTTCGTCAAGGGACTGGCCAAAGAACCACTGCCCTCCTTCCCGGCACAACGGATGCCGACGGCCTCCAGGCCTGAAGAACCGATGCCCCCTGCCCAGGCTGCCGTCAGCTTACACGGTGTGTTTCGGCATTTGGATACGGTACTGCAGGAAAAAACGCTGGTCATCGCCGACGTGGGAGAGTCGCTGTTCGCCTCCGTCGATCTTCACGTCCACCGGCGGTTTGAGTTTTTGTCGCCTGCCTACTACACCTCCATGGGCTTCGCCGTCCCTGCCGCCATCGGGGCCGGGTTCGCCGATCCATCCCTCCGGCCCATCGTCCTGGTCGGAGACGGGGCGTTTCAGATGACCGGATCTGAATTGGCCACCGCGGTTCGGTACCGGCAGGCCCCGGTGGTCATCGTCTTGAATAACCACGGTTATTCCACCGAGCGTGAAATCCTGGAAGGCCCGTTCAACGATATTCATGAATGGCGCTACGAACGGATCTGCGAACTCATCGGCGGCGGACAGGGCTCGCGGGTCGTCACCCATGGCGAATTTGTCGAAACGCTGGCCAAGGCGTTGGCCGACCCGAGCCAGCCCTATGTCATCAACGTCCTGCTTGATCCCTCAGATCGTTCCCCGGCCATGATGCGCCTGGCCAGACGCCTGGCGAAACGGCTCTCCACCGACCGGCCCTAGCAGGATGCGGAAATAGGCCGTCCTCATTATCCGTCGTTCGTGAACCTCGTTCGGCTCTCGCTACAGCCCGGTTGCGGCTCCTAGCGAGACATACTTCACAATTCACGGCTGTCGAGAACGCCGCTGGCGGACTTTGTCCACATCCTGGCGAGGCCTGTTTCACCCTGATACAGTGCGGGTTTGCCCCTCCTTCTCCCCATTGACCCTCCATGGACAAATATGGTCTTCTAGAGGCGGACTTGTCGAATTGTCATTCGTCGGAGAATTCGCCACTATGTCGCTTAAGATGCCGGATGGAAAGGCCATGCGAGACGGTCAGATGTTCTCCGCACGCCTCAACAATGTCGTGACCACGGAACGCGAGTTCGATGAGCTGGTCACGAAGTCTCTCCCGGAATTGTTGGACCGCGCGACCAGCCAAACCAAGCGCTTCCTCCGTGAAACGAGCCAGTGGGGCGACGACATCACCCACGAAAAATTGGCGCTCCGGTGGGGGTACGAGTTGGTGGAACGGTTTGTCGTGTTCGGGCGCACTGAAGTGCCCTGCCGCCCGTTCTTCCTTCTGGATAGCCTGATCGCGAAGTCGTTCAGCCAACCGGACCCCTTGTGCTACCACAAGGAGTTGCTGACCCCGGTGGGACGATTTCTCGACGGGTTGGCCTCGCGGGCCGTCGTCAGTCGCGACGCCTTGATCGCACTGTTTTACCACTTCTATGGATTCAGCCAGGCCCACGTGGTGAAGCTCCTGGGATTTGGACAGGCCGAAAGCCAGCGGGTCTACAAAAATTTCGAACGGTGGCGTCAATCGGGATGGCAACGCACGATGAACGAAACAGGCTTGAGCGGCTCGGAGATCGACGTCTTGGAAGAAGAGCTGCGCACCAGGCCCGACCACTTGAACAACGAAGTCGATCGGCTGATGCCGGTCTTGCAATCGCATTATCGAAAAAGTGAACCGGAACACTACCCCTGCTTATCTGAACAAAAGTGGGGGCAACTCTTTCACGATGACTACGGCCACGATTACCGCGTCTGGCATTTGGCCTTTTGCCGGGATTGCTTCCTGGAAGTGGCAGACCGCCGGCAAGCCGAACTGAGCAGCGGATCCAAGCCGCAAGTCAATTTGCATATACATCCGCTGAAAAAGGGAGGCGTCCTGGCTCTCTTTGGCGGCGATCGGGGAGGACGGCAACATGGACACACCAGAGCTCAACGATTATCGCGCACATCTGCTTGATGCCCTGGATGACCAACCGCAACGCGCGGCTGAGGAGCGGCCTGGATTTCTCCAGGTGCTGGTCAACCACGAGCGCGTCGGCACGCTGAACTGTTCGCAGGTCGATCCAACCTTCACCTGCACGACCAAAGACCGCAGTATTCAGCACCTCGAAATCCGGAGCGAGTCCGGAGTGCTGCTTGGCGGCTGCGTGGCCGCCGAAGCCGGGCAGAAAAGCCTACGCCTCCCGATCGGAAAAGGCAGCCTGACCCTCAGCATCCAAAATCATTTCGACGGCGGCTCACTCCACTTGCGATATGAGAGCGCTCCACGGTGGTGGTCGCACGTGGCCTCCGCCATTGGACTCCCGGCCGGCACCGCGTCCACCGCAGCACCGATCGTCCCGGTGTGGACCATGGCCACTACGTTTGCCCAAGTCGTGCTGGCGGTAGGAGTGGTCGCGCTGCTGGCGGAACGGGTACCCGGATGGTTAGGCTCCGAGGATCGCACGCACCAGATGGAAGAGGAGTTGGCGGCCCGGCAATCCACGCAGGATCAGATCGACCAAGTCCACCGGCAACTGGCCCAACTCGTCGAGTCCCAGTCGACGGCCATGGCCGTGTCCCGCGCAGAACAAGACCGTCTCGCGCAGTTGAACACTCTCGTCGGGACCGTCGCCCATACCCAACAAAAACTCACTGCGCAGATGGTCGCGGTCCAGGACGATCTCAAGACCGTCAAGACCGATGTGGCCCAGGAAGTCCAGAGCGGGATGCGCGTTGCGGTGAGTGCGGTCGAGGCGGACCGTGATGTCGTGCGGCAGGATCTGCAGTCGATCAAGTCGGTGAACGAAACGCTGATTAAACAAGTCGCGCTCTTGGAGAGCCGCAACCGAGAATTGCATGCCCGTTTGGCGCTGACCTCGCTGGAAGTCGCCAAGGCCAATGCCGCAACGGCCAAACCGACGGTCGTGGCCAAGAACGATCCGCCGAAGGAAACGCCGGTGCCGACCGCCGTGCCGGTCTCGGATGCCCTTCGCGAAGCGGATCGACAGGCCTTCATGTTCTGGGTCGCCTTCCAGGACGGCACCACCGAAAAAAGCATCGAGGATCTGGTTCAGGAAATCAACGGCATCAAAAAAGGTCCGATGAAATCAGGCTGGTACTCCGTCGAAGTAAATTTGCCGAATCCTGAACCCCCGGATCGATTTTTGGAGTCCGTGAAACGCGCCAAGATCGTGAAGTCGGTCGTCACCAGCAAAGCGATGCCTCCGGCTCAATAGCAACGATCTCCTCTCAGCGCACTCAACCACCCGGCATGGTCGGTGTCCGCCGCACACGGTGGAACCAGTCCCTGCCGTGCCGGGTACTTGCAGACCAGCATTCTCTTCGAACCCCGAACTGGAGGGACCATGTCCGACTTTCATCAGAACGGTCTTGTGACCGTCTTGCATCGGCTCGGCGCACCCAACCTCGAGCAATTGGAAAAAGAACTCGAGCGGCATGCGGCGACGAACCCGATCGCGCTGGTTCTCCCGTCGCTGTATTCTGAGCTAGAGAACCCCGCGCTCAAACACATCGTCGAAGTCCTCAAGGACATCCGCTACGTGAATGAAATCGTCATCTCACTGGATCGCGCCTCGGCTCTGGAATTTCGCCTGGCGAAACAGTTCTTCTCGGTGCTTCCCCAACGGGTGCGCATCGTCTGGAACGATGGGGCCGGCATTCAGGACATCCTCAAACTGCTGGCCCATGCTGAACTCGACACCGGATTACAGGGCAAAGGGCGTGGTTGCTGGATGGCCTTCGGCTATGTACTGGCCCGCGGAGAAAGCAACGTCATCGCGCTGCACGACTGCGACATTCTCAGCTACAATCGGGAGTACCTCGCACGGCTTTGTTATCCCATCGTCAACCCCAACCTGGGTTACGAGTTCTGCAAGGGGTATTACAGCCGGGTCACGAACCGCCTGCACGGCCGCGTCACGCGACTGTATTTCACCCCGTTGATTCGAAGCCTCAAACAGGTGGCTGGTGCCCATCCGTTACTGACCTTTCTCGACAGCTTTCGCTATCCGCTCGCGGGAGAGTTTGCCATGGTGCGGGATCTCGCCTGGATTAACCGGGTGCCCGGCGATTGGGGGTTGGAAGTCGGCGTCCTGTCCGAAATTTATCGCAACTGCGCGCTCAGGCGCATTTGCCAAGCCGATATCGCCGACGCCTACGAACACAAACACCAAAGCCTCTCGGCGGAGAACGCGGAGCAGGGGCTGCAGAAGATGTGCGTGGACATCACGAAGTCGTTGTTCCGAAACCTGGCGAGTGAAGGAGTCGTGTTATCAGAGGCGGTGCTCAAGACGTTGCGGGCGACCTACCTCCAGTCCGCACAGGAGGCCATCACCCGCTATCAGAACGATGCGGCCATCAATAGCCTGCAGTTCGATCGGCACGCGGAGCGGATGGCGGTGGAAGTGTTTTTGAAGGGCATGAAGATCGCCACCGAAGCGTTTCTCGAAGACCCGCTCGGCGTTCCCATGATCTCCAACTGGAGCCGGGTCACCGGCGCGATCCCGGATATTTTCGAGCGCCTCACCGAGGCCGTCGAGCGAGACCACGAGTGGGACCCGGTCGGAGATAGGGTCTAGGGGGTTGAGGAACCACGACCCAAGTTTCTCGCGCCAACGTCAGGAGCGGGCAGTAACATTGACATCTGCAGGGAGAATTGAGGCGAGCGGTCTAGGGCCACGCTGCCACGACCATGTGAGAAAAGCAGGCGCATTCCGCATCACCGCGAATGGCCCGACGTTGTGCAGCGCGGCCGGGAAAAGTGAGTGGTCTACCCCTTCGCCTTCTGCGCAAACACCGTCGCATCGCAGGCGATGTACTTAATCTGCTTCATCGGCACGATGATGACTTCCTTGGCCGAATCCACTTCCAGCACTTCCATGTCTTCGCTGATCGTGTGACGGATGGCATCCTTCACTAGTAGTTCCTGATTGTCGGCAAACACCACTTTCACCCAATATTGCACGAGACACGCTCCTTGTTAGAGATGATGGCTTTCGTTCTTGCCCAATTCCTGCGAGCGTTGCGTCGCCGCTTCTACGGCCGACATCAAGGTGGCCCGCAGCCTGCCCTGTTCCAATCGAGATAATCCGGCAATCGTGGTCCCGCCGGGCGACGCCACACGATCCTTCAACACCGCCGGATGTTCCCCCTGCTGTAGCACCATACGGGCCGCGCCCGCCACCGTTTGGGCCGCCAACTGTTGTGCAGTCCCCCGAGGCAATCCGGCCAGGACCCCGCCGTCGGCCAGCGCCTCGACCATGGCAAACACATAGGCCGGACCGCTTCCGCTCAACCCGGTGACCGCATCCATCAGTCGTTCCTCGACCACCGCGACGATTCCCACCGATTCAAACAACCGCTGCGCGGCCTCACGATCAGACGAGGACAATCCAGCCGCCGGACTCATCGCCGTGACACCGTCGCCGATGGCCGACGGCGTATTGGGCATTGCACGGACCAGTCTGGTTGCCCAAGCAAGTCGAGCCTGGATGCGCGACAAGGGATACCCCGCGGCAACCGAGATCATCAGTGGATGCGATCGGAGCGAGGGCTCAAGCTCCGTCAGCACATCATCGAGCACCTGCGGCTCGACGCAGAGCACCACCATGTCCGCGCCACGAACCGCTACGTGATTGTCGGCTGTCACGACCACGCCAAAGTTCCGGGCCAACCATTCTCGCCTGGAAGACAGCGGGTCGCTCACAATAAGATGCTCGGGCGTCGTCAGTCCCTTTCGCAATACACCCGCCAACAGGGCCTCGGCCATATTGCCGCCGCCGACAAACCCGATCTGTCGTCCGCTCAACATGGCGCGATTATACGGACGGCCCTCCGGCAGGCGCAACTTGCAACCGCCGGACGGGGTTGTTATAGAGTGAACTAGATCGTCTTGATCCTTGCCCTTTTCAGCAGATCGGAGCCGACATGAGATGCATCCTCTCGCTTGTGACCCTCGGGACACTGCTCCTGCTCAGCGACCCAAGTTGGGCCCGTCGTGAAGCCCTGACCGCCGAGCAGAAGAGTCAGATGGAACGGATCGATCGCGTGTTGATCACCGTGCTGGCCCTCTCCGACAAGGGCAACGTGGAGGCCGGACCGCTGGTCGACGTCGTCGCCACTCGCATGAAGGAGTTCGACTATACGCCGGTGACGGACGCGTCCCAGCCGTATGACGCGGAACTCAAGATCAAATGCGAGCAGAAAAAGACCTGGGAGGGCACCACCACCATGGGCAGTGATGCCGATCTGCCCGACGCGCCGTCTCGCATCTGGAAAGGGCCGGCCTGCCAGCTCGGCTATCTGCTCAATGGGAAAAAGATGGCCTGGCGAAAGGAAGTGCGCACCGACTTCGACGATGCCCAAGCGGCGGCGACGCTGGCCAAAGCGGGAGACCCGACCGCGTTTGCCATGGCCAAATTGCAGGCACGCCTGGAGGACTACGATTTTCCCGCACTCATCACCGCTGAGTGGGGACAGGAGGCGCGGCTCTTTCGTCTCTACGACGACCCGAAGACCCCGGTCGCCCGCAAGGTGAAACTCGTGTCCTTGTTCGGTGAACTCTTCTCCGTCAAAGCCATCCCGCGCTTGTTGGACGGCCTGAACGGAAGCGACCGCAGCATTGCCAAAGCCTCGGCACTGGCGCTGGGCAACATCGGACAGAAAGACACGATCCCGGTGCTCATCAAGACGATGAAGAGCGGCGCACCAGATTTACGGGCACCGGCCGCCAAGGCCTTGGGCATCGTCGGCGCACTCCACGGCGATTTCACCATCGTCGAGCCGTTACTGGAAACACTGAACACCGACGATGTTGCAGTAAAGACCGAGGTGGCATGGGCGCTGGGCAAATTGCCGGACATGAAGTCCTATGAACCGCTCTTCGCCCTTCAGAAATCTCTCTATCGAGTCCATGAGAACGATGCCGACCCCAACCTGGTCAAATTAAAGGAAGCCGTCAATTGGAGCATCAAACAGATCGATACCTGGGAACACGTGCAGTAGATACCTGGACGTGGCATGGCGGTGTCGTCATCGCACAAGTGTTGACGGCGATACTCCTGCTATTGGTCGTCGACAGGGGGTGGGCGCAGGTCATGGGGGAGGAGGCGGAGCTCGATCGTCTACGAACAAAGGCGGAAGATGCCATGGCCAATGAGGATGCGGAAGGCGCGGCAATGAGTATGGGCCGTGCCGCCTTGATGGCAGCGCAACTGGCCAAACGCCAAACAGACCCCGCCCTGCAACGCACATTCAAGGCCGCGGAGCATCTGCACCGATCGCAGGAACATGGCTATCGCGCCATCGCCCTGTTCAGGCGGGCCGGCGGGGAACTGCCGGCCTCCGCGGGCGTCTGCGGGAGCCTGCAGCTGGCGCGGCTCGAACTGCAGCATGCGCAAGAGACCATCGACCAGCCGGTTCTCGCTCCTGATACGAAATCAACCGCGGCTCGTCTCGGGATTGTTCGTCAGACCACGGATGATTGGGCGACCCTGTTGGATTCGATGCAGGGAGACTTTCGCTGTCCGAACTAGCCCGGACTATTCATGACCGCCCGCTCCGCCGTCCGATCCTCTCGCCTGGCGAGGCTTTTCTCGCTCGACCTCCTCGACGGACTGCACGTACGCCTGCGTCGGCCTCACAGGCGAGAAGCCTTGGCGGGCTGTTTCCGCATCCTGCACCGGCTAGTCGTCTTCGGGATTGACGATGTGCAAACCGGCCGGCCGGCAGGCGGCCAAGAGCTGCTTATCGGCGCTGACGACCGTGAGCCGGAGCGGCTTCAACTCCAGCGCCAGGGCCAAATGCAGCAATTGCGGTGAACGTAAGGCCGGGTAATCCAGAATTAACTCCCTCGCGGCGAGATAGGTCTCCATCGTCGGGGAGATGAACTGGAAAAGTCCTTGCGCGGCTTCCATCTCGAACTTGTACAACACGGAATAACAATCATCCCGCGTGATTTCTCCCTGCTGCGCGCGAACGGACAAGACCGAATACAGTTCCGTTACACTCCACATAGGCAGAATCGCCACCTTGCCGCGCTTCACCATGAGCTTGTTGACCACCCGGGTGCCGCGCTCCATGCTGTAGCGTTTGACCAGCGCCGTCGAGTCGAAATAGTAATACGGCATCCTAGACCCTCCCCTTCAAGAGACTCTCTGCCAGCGGCGACTGGAGCTTGGAAAGGCGATCCTGCAACTCATCCAGCGGCAGTTCTTCGTAGTAGCCCTGTTTGCGAAAAATGCTCACCAGGTCGCTCTTGAGTACCTGTTGCGTATCGGCGGTCAACCGCTCACGCAGATGCTTTTTCATCGCCTGGCTCGACAACCGGCGACCACTGGTGACTTGCTCACCCGCCTTACGGGTTCCTGTTTTACGCATTCCCGCTCCCCTCTCCTGTGGTTAATTCACCGCCGTCATCGACTGAGTGGCGGCGCCCCTGTTTCCTTTGGACAACCGGACGGCGCAGCGGCCGTGACCGGCAGATCCGTCTCTCCATACACATGTGCAGCCACGGAGTGGGCCAGATCCGAGGAAAACTCCTGCTGCATGACGCGGACCGCTTTGGCTGCAGCCTCGCGCTCCGTCACATGTCCTTCCTTGCCGCCTTTCGACATGGCGCCGATCACACGATGTGTCGCCACGTCTTCGATCACCGCATCCGTACACCAGCGAACATAGCGGAACTGGGGATCATAGACCTCGATCGGCCACACCCGCACGGTACCCTTGATCGATAACTCCACCGGCGCGGCGCCGGCCGCGGAACCACCTCCCGCCACGGAAAATCCCTCCTGCGTCAGGCCCTCGATGAGCGCACGTTCGAGCGGCTCTGCCTGTTCACCGGAGATCTCCACGGCCATCCCGTACTGGGTGGCAAGAAACTGTTCCAATTCAGCGGTCAGCTCGGCTACTCGATAGGCAGCCGGACTACCCTGCCCGCTCGAACGAATGGTGCGAAGATCGGTATTGTAGGCTTCGCGCAAGACCAGATTTTTGGCGGCTCGTTTGAGATTACGCACTCGCGAGAGTTTGTCCTGAGTGTGACGCGCTTCCGTGACTTGGGTCTGAATCGTGCGATCGAGCTCAGCAAGACGCTCCACCATCGCCGATTCCGCCTGTGCCCGATTCATGCCTGCCAGAGCATAGTACTGTCGCGCCTTTTGGTCAAACCAGGTATCGAGGATTTGCACGTTCTCCAACACCTTGTCCGTCGTCACCCGTGTCACGTTATCGAGAGTCAAGCGACGCTCGGTATTGGTCTGCCCACGGGATTCCACTACCAGGTACGACTCCCAATCCTTGGCCTGCGCCGTAATCTCCGCCTTAAAAATCCGCGAGACTGCCGCATAAGCTTTCTCAGTGGCCTGCGCCCTGGAATCAGCCTGTCCGACCCCTACGAGGTACTGTGAAGAGGGATATTGCACGCTATTGCCGTCGATCCAGGGCGGACGCGCGGCTCCACCGATCCACCCGCACCCAGCGCAGAGCACGATCAGTGCCGTCAGGCAGACCTGTTGTGCACGATTCATGAGGAGGCGCATGGGCGACCTCATAACATCACCCGCTCGATCAGGAAGAGTGTCTCTCCGGCCCGGAGCATCAATGGACGGGTGGCGCCGGCCTGCGCGGCCCCACCGCCTCGCATGAGAGCCTGCACCCGGCTCTCATATTCGCCCGGCGGCACCCATAGGCGGGAAATCTGAATCTCATCCGGCAGCGTGCGCCAGCTCCTCGTATCAGCGGCCTCGGAGGCAATCGCCAAGCCGTGCGCAAGGACGCCCACCAGCAGACCGACCCATGGCGCGTCGCCTTTGTTGACTGCATGCTGTGATCCGCGCGTGGCGGCTTCGGCGGCGGCAAATTTCACTGCGGCCCTCGCCAGGGCTTTGGTCGTGATGCCGGGCATGCGGTCCGAGAGGGCCCGCTCCGCCAGCGCCGTCCCGTTGTAGACCAACTCGGAAGTCGCGGAGATGGGCGTTCCTTCCTTGGGCACCAGACTCACTGACTCTTGGGCGACTTGCGTCTTCTGGGGCATCAACTTGGGCAAGGCCACCCGCACGACACGGCCGTTGAGACCGTACAACACACTGTCCGCCGCACGACGCTCCTGTCGATTCGACGCATGCACGACCCCGCGATTCAGCAACACCAACTGCAGTGCGCTCAGGCTGACCGGGATATCGAGAAACGCCTCTTCCTTGCGCGGCGCGCGGCCATTATAGCTGATCACTACCACCTGGGCGAGATTCGGTTGGTCGCTCCGCGACACCCAACGCGTCTCCGGAAACTGATGCCGATACTCCTCAAACTCGGTGGTCAGATGCAGCGCTTCGGCTGTCCGTAGCAAATCCGCCCGCAACATCGGCGGCATCGGCGTGCGCGACCAGCCTTTGGTCGCCTCATAAATGTCATAGGCCTTGCGGTAGGCGATGAATGCATTGTTCACGTCACCCGTCGACTCGTACAACACGCCAGTGAGATACCGGGCGAACGCATCTTCGCGATACCCATCCTTTTCTTTCGCACTGTCCGCCAACACGTTCAAGCGATGATCGATCTGCCGCGCTTCGACGACGGCCTCCGTCAGTTGCCCCATCGCCGCATAGTTCAGCGCTTTCACGACATTGATCATCACATGTTCATAGGGATCGCCTTCGAACGGCAGCATGTTGTCGTTCGTCAGAAAGGCGGCGGTCTCAGTCCGGATGCTTCTGGTATAGAGCCGTTCCACCTCCATCGACGCCTGTTCGAGCAGATTGTTGCTCTGTACGTAGTCACCGGCGAGATGGAGCGTCATGCCACGATCCATGCTGTAGAGCAGCCGGTTGCGCGAGCCATATTCGGACTCCGCCTGCGCCATGATGGCGTCGGCCCGACGAGCATCATGCGCCGCCAGGCTTTGGTCGATCAGCAGGTAGTGGTTTTCGGCGAGTCCGCACCCGGACACCACCCACAGCAGGCCCCAGCAGAGGAGCGACAGGCAACGGAATGAAATGAAACGGCCTCCCCGAGGGGAGGCCGTGGTCGATGGAGGGTAAGGTCTCAACAGTCTACGTCGGGCTAGAAAATGGTGCGTTTCTTCTCAACCACTTTCTTGATTTTCTTCTGTCCGAACCAGGACTTGACGTTGTTTTCCAAGTCGACCATCTCCAGATCGACCTGATAGAACACCGCTTTGGCTCCGTCCTGTTCGTCCAGAATCGTCGCAATACTCCCGCGCATCATGTAGTCTGCGCCGATTTCCTTGCCCGGCGCCTTTTGCGTATCTTCACGGGCATGAACGGCCTGCTCGCGCCGCTCTTCACGCACTTCCTCCCGTTCGCCTTTCCCGGCGACAAAGGTCACTTTCTGCGAGTTGGTGAGCTCCCGCTCGAGATCGTTGACGAAGGTTTGCACATTGATATGTTCATGGCTCTTGTTCAGCACCGTCCCGACGATGACGACCGGCTGCCGGTTCTTGCCCTTTGTGAAGTTGCCGAGCCAGGGATTTGCCAAGGCTTCCTTGACCATGGCTTCGGCGACCATTTGAGAATCCGTATCGTTCCAGCGCCCGCTGAGATCGGTGACGATCCCGGTATCCACACGGGTCACTTTGGTTTCATGGCCGCACCCGCCAACCACAGCGGCCACACCGACGATCACCAGTACCGCCACGCTCCGTCCGAATGCCCCTTTCCGCCACTCGATCATGCGCTCTCTCCTCCTGAACAACAGGCATTGCCTCTGGCATGTCCGCTACTTGTTCGCGCGCTTGTCTTCTTCCTTCTCCAGACGATCGAACAACCGATCGGCATTCTTGCGCACAAAATCTCGGACCTGGCTGTTCAGTTCCTTCGCCTGTTCCAGGTTGTTCTTCATATCTTCGAGGCTGAGCTTGGTCAGCACATAGTAGGTGCCGGACTTTTCGTCCTTGTAACGATCCATCGGCTTGACGCCGTTCAAGGTGACCGCAGAGAAGGTCTTCACCGCCCGTTCGATATTCTGTTCTTCACTGTTGCGAGAAAAATCGCCGGCCGTCGTCGAGGCGGCATAGTCTCGCATGAGATACGCGGTATAGGCTTCAAACGTCTTGGCGATTTCCGCCCGGCTGCGGTTTTCCGCCGTGTCCCACGCCAGCGGTTCGTTCCGCACACCCACCACGGAGCCGACACCGTAGAACGACTTGTCGCTCTTTTCGTTGAAGGCGCCGGACCCTTTCTTCACCCAGTTTGGAGGACCGCCGCAGGCAGTCAGCCCGATGAGGAGTACGAGCGCCAGTGCGCTCCCGGTGAACTTCGAGAAAGCCCCCTCTACGCTACTCATACGAGTCCTCCTTGGTGTAACACCCATGAGAGCTGATGGCTCGGATCTACGCGGCAAGCTGGTGGAAGATCGACGTGTGTGAGTCACAGGATGACGAGACACAATTGCGCGAAAAAGCGAGTTTTTATGCTAACATGCACCCCTAGGACTGTCAACGCGGAACCAGTCTTTCGGTTGACGACATCGCTCGCAACAAGACCACCACACACCGCATTCTACGAAGGAGATGGACCAGATGGCTGACGTGCAGATTGAAGACGGCATTATTCGAGTCGTCCAACTCGATATCCAGGATCCCAAAGCCGCCGCAGTGCTGGCGGAATACCCGCAGGTGCGGTGGCCGGAAATTACACGACGCGCCTTGAAGATCGGACTGGGCTATCTGAAAGGCGGAGGCAAAGACTAGCCGCGTGGTGACGAAGCTGATGGCACGACACACAGATCGTTCCGAAGCATCGGAGATCAGAGCTGACGAGTGTGCGGGCGTGTCAGGGATTCGATGGAGAAATGGGTTGCTCTGCGGGAGGCGCACTCTCTTGAACCGCACGAACCGCGCGTTCGCTTTGCCCACCCAACTCTAGATAGCGACGGAAGGCATCGACTGATTTCTGCGGTTCGTGCAACTGGTCGGCATAGAGGGTTCCAAGCGAAAAATAGACATCCGTGTAGG